>NZ_JBHTWG010000007.1:0-38568 GCF_042792555.1 Streptomyces sp. NPDC056628 | reverse complement strand
CTCGTACAGCGCGTCCACCTCGGCCGGGCCGTCGCACCGCAGGGCCAGCGCCGCGGGGGCGCCCCCCGGGGGGGGCCCCCCCCCCACGGGTGCGGGTGGGCTACTTGCCCGAGACGGTCACCGTCTCGTCGTTCTTCAGCTCCTCCACCAGCTTCTTCACCTTCGCGGTGTCCCACTGGAGGTTGCCGTTGGCGGCGTTGCCCGAGAGCGGCATGTTCATCGACGTGCCGTCGCCGCCGCTGACGCCCTTCATCGCCCAGAACATGGACGCCAGGTCCCACAGGCCCATGTCCTCGTCGACGATCAGCGAGTCCAGGCCCGCGCCCATCGTCGGGTAGAGCTTGAAGGGGTTCAGGACGGTGCCCGGGGTCGCCACCTGGTTCGCCAGGGCCGACAGGAACTTCTGCTGGTTCTTGGTGCGGTCCAGGTCGGAGCCGGGCAGCGCGTACCGGGTGCGGACGAAGGCCAGGGCCTCCTCGCCGTTCAGGGTCTGCTTGCCCTTCTTGAAGTCGGCGCCCGACTTCTTGTCCTTGATGTCCCGCGGGATGTCGATCTCGACGCCGCCGACCGAGTCCACGATGTTCGCGAAGCCGGCGAAGCCGATCTCGACGTAGTGGTCGATGTGCAGCCCGGTGTTGGCCTCGACGGTGCGCACCAGCAGCTCGGGACCGTCCTCCGCGTAGGCCGCGTTCAGCTTGGTCTGGCGTCCGGTGCCCTGGTAGAGCTTCCCGGAGTCCGAGCCCTTGTACGACGGGATCGTGATGTTCGAGTCGCGGGGCAGCGAGACCAGCGTGGGGCTGCCGCTTCCGGTGTGCAGGATCATCATCGAGTCCGTGCGCTTGCCCTCGGCGGACCCGGTGTGCAGGTTCTTCTTCTGCTCGTCGGTCATGCCCGCACGGCTGTCGGAGCCGACGATCAGGTAGTTGGTGCCCTCGCCCGCCTCCGGCCGGTCGATGACCTTGGACAGGTCGACCTCGCGGTTGAGCTTGGAGTCGGCCCAGAAGTAGGTGGCGACGCTCGTCACGACCAGCAGCGTGACCAGGGTGATCGCGGTCACCTTGATCCGGCGCCGCCAGTTCGGCGCGGGCCGGGGGCCGCGGGTCCCGGCGCCGCCGTGGCCGCCGCCTCCGCCGCCGTACATCTGGCCGGTGTTGTAGCCGCTGTCGTACCCGTCGTCGTAGCCGCCACCGCCGTGACCACCGTGGCCCTGGCCGTTGACGTACGACGGCTGCCGGGGCACACCGCCGTAGCCCTGCCCGGGTGGCACGCCCTCGCCGCGGCGGACCTGCCGCATCACACGGGCGCTCTCCGGCCGCGCGCTCGCGCTGCCGCGTCCGTAACCGGTGCCGCGGTCGTCGCCATCCCATCCCTGGGGCCAGTCATTCATGCGCCCAAGTGTGCAGGGCACGACCGGGTCCCCCACAAGGTTCGAAGGAAAATAGAGGCACTGCTGTTGCGAACCCAACACAAAGTCCGCGATTCGCATCTCGGCATAAGGTGGAGGGCATGACAGACCAGGCCACCACTGCGGAAGCGGACAGCGCGGAGATCCCGGGCAAGCCGATCTCCGCGTCCCGCACCACGCTCAGCCACATCATGACCCAGAGCGACACCAACCTCCTGGGCACCGTGCACGGCGGTGTGATCATGAAACTGGTGGACGACGCGGCGGGAGCGGTGGCCGGCCGGCACAGCGGCGGTCCCGCCGTCACCGCCTCGATGGACGAGATGGTCTTCCTCGAGCCGGTCCGCGTGGGCGACCTCGTCCATGTGAAGGCCCAGGTCAACTGGACCGGCCGGACCTCGATGGAGGTCGGCGTACGGGTCCTGGCCGAGCGCTGGAACGAGTCGACGCCGGCCACCCAGGTCGGCAGCGCCTATCTGGTCTTCGCCGCGGTGGACGCCGACGGCAAGCCGCGCCGGGTCCCGCCGGTCATACCGGAGACCGACCGTGACCGGCGCCGCAACCAGGAGGCGCAGATCCGCCGCACCCACCGTCTGGCCCGCCGCCGCGCCATCATGGAGCTGCGCGCGAAGCGGGCGGCGGAGGGCTTCGACGACTGAGGTCCGTCAGGCGCAGCCGGCCTCGTCGCCTCGCAGCACCACCGTGTCCCGGGTGGGGTCCTCGGCGCGCACCTTGCGGACCGTGCCGAAGTCCGTCCCCACGATCACCTTCAGGGTGGAGCCCATCCCCTTGACCGCGCGCATCTCGCTGCCGGGCAGGGCGGCGGCGAGCGACCTCGCCGAGCGGTCCCAGCCGGGGTCGTGGGCGACGACCGTCCGCTTCACCGAGCGGTCGTCCGCGTCCACCGGCTGCTCCGTCGTACGGAACCCGACGGCCGCCAGGGCCGCGTCGGCGCGCTTGCCGAGGCCGGTGCGGTGGGTGCCGTTCTCCACCTGGACGCTGATCTCCTGCGGGGCGACCTCGACGGTGACGGCCTTGCGCTTCGTGCGGTGCCGGGCCAGCGGGCGGTCCTCGCGCAGAGCGCGGAACAGCCGCTCGGCGCGTATGGTGTCCCATTTCACGGTGGAGCCGATGCCCTTCACCAGGTAGCCGAGCTGCCCGATCGGCACGGTGGCGAACTCCGACGACGACGGGGAGAAGTTCCGCATCGCGCGCCCCAGGTCCAGCAGCTCGCCCGTGCCGAAGCCCTTGTCGGCCCGGACCGAGCCGAGCACGGCCCGGGTCACGTCCCGGAACCGGATGGGGTTCAGCAGGATGCCGGACGACGTCGCCCGTTCGATCAGGGCCGCCATGAAGCGCTGCTGGCGCTGGACCCGCCCCAGGTCGGCGTCGCCGTCGATGTGCCGGGCGCGGACGAACTGCAGGGCCTCGCCGCCCATCAGTTTGTGGTCGCCGGCGGGCAGGTCGAGACCGGTGTAGGAGTCCTTCAGCGGGGCGGAGGTGCAGATCGGCACGCCGCCGAGCACGTCGACCGTCTTCATGAAGCTGGTGAAGTCGACCTCCAGATAGTGGTCGATCTTGACGTGGGTCATGTGCTCGACCGTGCGGACGGTGAGCTGGGGGCCGCCCTCCGCGTACGCCGCGTTGATCTTGATGGGGTGGGCGGGCCGTCCGTCGGCGGCGGGCACCTCGGCGTAGGAGTCGCGGGGCAGGCTCACCACGCTCGCCCGCTCCCGGTCCTCCGAGATGTGCACGAGCATGATCGTGTCGGTGCAGTGGCAGGGCGCGCCGCCCAGCCGGTACCTGCGCCGCTCCTGCGGGGTGATGCGGTCGCGGCCGTCGGTGCCGACCAGCAGGACGTTCATGCCGTGGCCGCCCTGCGGCCGGTTCTTCATGTCCCGGAACGGGTCCACACGCGCGATCTTCGCGTCCAGGCTGGTCACCACCGCGTGCCCGATCCCGGCGGAGGCCAGGACGACGACGGAGAGCGTGGTCACCGCCCGCATGGCCCAGCGCGGCCTCCTGCGCCGCCGTACGGGCGCGACCGTCCGCGCCCCTCCGCGGGACGGCTGCGGGCTGCGCTGCGGGGAGGCGGAGGAGCGACGGGACGGCGTGGGCATGTAGGGATACCTCCGCTGGGGCGTGCCCCTGGGGGCCGTACGTGGGATCCGTGAGCACCGTAGGCCCATACGATCTGCGGCCCGGTGCACCGGACACGGCGGGGCGCACCCGTGTCCCCCATTCGCGGTAACGTGAGCCCCCTATGAACGCCAATCCCGACGTGCAGCTCCCCGCCGTGTCCGTCATCATGCCCGTCCTCAACGAGGAGCGGCATCTGCGCGGAGCCGTCCAAGCGATCCTCGCGCAGGAGTACGCCGGCGAGATGGAGGTCGTGATCGCCCTCGGTCCGTCCACGGACCGCACGGACGAGATCGCCGCCGAGCTCGTGGCCGAAGACCCGCGCGTTCACACCGTCCCGAACCCGACCGGCCGTACACCCGCCGCCCTCAACGCGGCGATCAAGGCGTCCCGCCACCCGATCGTCGTCCGTGTCGACGGGCACGGCATGCTCTCGCCGAACTACATCGCGACCGCGGTGCGGCTCCTGGAGGAGACCGGCGCGCAGAACGTGGGCGGCATCATGCACGCCGAGGGCGAGAACGCCTGGGAGCAGGCGGTCGCGGCCGCGATGACGTCGAGGATCGGTGTCGGCAACGCCGCCTTCCACACGGGCGGTGAGGCGCAGGCCGCGGAGACCGTGTACCTGGGGGTGTTCCGGCGTGAGGCGCTGGAGCAGCAGGGCGGCTACAACGAGGAGTTCATCCGCGCCCAGGACTGGGAGCTGAACTTCCGTATCCGGGAGGCGGGCGGCCTGATCTGGTTCTCGCCCGAGCTGAAGGTGTCGTACCGCCCGCGGCCGAGCGTGAAGGCCCTCGCCAAGCAGTACAAGGACTACGGCCGCTGGCGTCATGTCGTCGCCCGCTACCACGCCGGCTCCATCAACCTGCGCTATCTGGCGCCGCCGACGGCGGTGTGCGCGATCGCGGCGGGTCTGCTGCTCGGCGTCGCGGTGACGCCGTGGGCGCTGGTCGTGCCCGGTGGTTACCTCGCGGCCATCACCGCCGGCTCGGTCCCGGCCGGCAAGGGGCTGCCGCTGAAGGCCCGCCTCCAGATCCCGGTGGCCCTGGCCACCATGCACATGTCCTGGGGCTACGGCTTCCTGACCAGTCCGCGTTCGCTGGCGCGGAAGGTCATCGCCTCACGCCGTCCGGCGGTGCGCAGCGTCGACGCGGCTTCCTGAGACAACACCCGCAGAACGAACGAGGGTTGCCGCGCGCCGCGGCAACCCTCGCTCTTTCGGCGGGCGTCGGCTGGCGACTGGCCATAAAAAACGGGATCGCCCTCGCGGCGAGGGCGATCCCGCAGGTGGGTGCGGCGGCCGGTGACTACCAGCGGTAGGGCGCGTACACGTCCATGCACTGGTCCTCGTCCGAACCGTTGATGGCGTCGGAGTCGCTCGGCAGGCTGCCCGCCGACGGCCTGGACTGCTTCGGATACGCCGTGCCGGTGCGCCAGTCGGAGCCCACGACGACCGTGACCCCCGAGACGTCGGTGGACCGGCGCACCGAACTCTCCGGAATGCCCAGCGCCTTGGCGACCTGCTGCGCGTCGCCCTTGAGGTCCTCGCTCGGGTACCGCACCACCGTGTGCTCCACGGAGACCGCCGGTGAGGAGTCCTGCAGCGCCTGGGTGAAGCCCTTGTCCACCAGCTGCCGGGCGATCGTGTGCGCCCGCCCGGAGACGGGCCCGAGGGTGGCCGTCCTGGTCCCGTTCACCACCGAGACGCCGATCCCGTCCGGAGCGGACGTGGGGGCCGCGGTGGCCGCCTTCTCCGCGCCGCCGTCCTTGCCCTTGTCCTTGCTCTTGCCGTTCTTGTCGAACGGCACGTCCTCGCGGAGCATCTGCCACATCTTGCCGGCGCTCGCCGCCGGTACGAGGTGGTTGGCGTTCTGCGGGTCCTGGACGTTCGGCATGGTCGTCATCGTGATCCGGTCCGTGGGGACCGACTTGAGCTGCATACCGAGGTCGTACAGCTTCTTCACGGTGCCGATCTCCTCGGACACCGTCAGCGACTTCGTCGCCGCCTCGGCCAGGGCCATCAGCCGCCCGGTGTCCGTGAAGACGTTCTGATTCTTCAGCGTCCGGATCATCGAGTTCAGGTACATGTGCTGGGCGCGCGCCCGCAGCGGGTCGCTGCCCCAGGCGTGCCGGGTGCGCAGCCACTGCAGCGCCTGCTTGCCCTCGACGTCCTTCCGGCCGGCCTTCATTTTCAGGCCGGAGCCGCCGGGCACCCCCGGCAGCGGACGGTCCCACACGTTCTGCTTCACACAGACCTCGACACCGCCGATGGCGTCCGCCATGCTCACCACGCCGGCGAAGTCGATCGTCATCCAGTGGTCGATGTAGACCCCGGTCAGGTTCTGCCAGGTGGCCAGGGTGCACCCGGCCCCGCCGCGGGCCAGGGACGTGTTGATGATGTCGTTGGTGGCCGGGTAGGTGTCACCGGTATCGGGGTCGGTGCACTTGGGGATGTCGACCCGGGTGTCCCGCGGGATGCTCACCACCGCGGCGCTCTCGCGGTCCGCGGACAGGTGGATGAGCATCTGCACGTCGCCGAGCGGCGGGTTGTCCCGGTTGTCCCGGCTGCCGCCCAGCGCGACGTTCGCGTCGGAGCTACGGCTGTCGGAGCCGATCAGCAGGATGTTCAGCGGTGTCTGGCCGGCGGCGTTGGGCTCGGCCTTCTTCGCCTTGGAGTCGCCGCTGCTGCGCTCGCCCTTGTCGATGTTGGCGTTGAGGTGGCGGTAGTACAGGTACCCGGCACCGGCGGTCCCGAGTATGACGACCGCCAGGATCGTCGCCGACCAGCGCAGCGCACGCCGCTTGCGGCGCCCGTTGCCGGGCCCCTGGCCGTCCTCGCCTCTCCCGCCGCGCCGCCCGCCGCCCTGGCCGGCCGGCGTGTCCTGGCCGGGCTGCCGGGTGAGCGACATCGTGTCGTCCACAGCGGGGACCTCCCCCCGCACACCGCTCTGCGCCAACTCTCTGCCCTTCCCCGCCCTTGGCCCGCACACCGTCGCTCCGCGCCGGACCTCCCTGTCCGCGGCGGAGTGAACTCCGTATCAAGCCAACCTGTCCGACACCGGTCCGCGATCTGTCAGACCACCGGGGGTCCGATCCGGGTTCGCCATGTGTCGGCAAAATCCACGTCCGGCACGGCCGTACGGCGTGCCGGGCGACGCCGCCCGGCACGACCACGTCCTGTGTCAGACCAACGAGAGCCCGGCACAGTTGCGTTCCCGGCCGGAAACCGTGGTCACTTCGCGCACTCCACCTTGTCGGCGGTGGACTTCTCCACGTCCGGTGCCTTGGTCGGAGCCGTCAGGGGCACCCCCGCGCCCTTGAAGTCCTTGCCCAGCGTCAGCGTCATCGTGGGCAGGCCCTGCGCGTTGGTGACGCTCTTGCCGGGCTTCATCGCCGACCCGGACAGCCCCAAGATGGCGGCGAGCCGGCGTGCCTGGTCCGCCTGGTCCGGCCCGTACTCCAGCGTCGTCTTCCCCAGCGCCGCGGGCGCGTTGCCCGCGTTCTCGGACTTGGTCACGTTCTCCTCGGTCTGCAGCCAGGTCAGGGTCTCCTGCGCGCTGCCCCCCGGGGCCCCGCCGTTGAGGATCCGCACCCGCACCTCCGAGGCGTCGGCCTTGGAGCCCTTGAGCCGGGCCGCCACCGCGGAGGCCTCTTCCTTCTTCTGCTGCTTGATGTCGGTGAAGGAGACGTCGTTCTGGATCGCCTGGAAGACCTCCGGCGCCTTCGTCGGGTTGAGGACGACGGTCACCTTGACGTTCTCGGCCGGGTTGTCGATCACCGGGACCGTGGTGAAGGTCAGGTTCTTGACGTTGAGCTTGCCCAGCTCCAGGCCGAGGTCCTTCAGCTTGTCGATGCTGTCCAGCTGGGAGTCGACGGTGAGCGCCTTGGTGCCCGCCTCGGCCAGCTGGAACATCTTCGTGGGGCTCTTGAGCGTGTCGTTCGACTTCAGCTTGCGCATCAGCGCGCTCAGGAACTGCTGCTGGAGCCCGATCCGGCTCAGGTCGCCGCCGAGGCCGACCGAGTGCCGGGTGCGGACGAAGGCGAGCGCCTGCTCGCCTTCGATGACGTGCTTGCCCTTCGGCAGGTCGAGGTGGGAGTCCGGGTCGTCGATGTCCTTGGCCAGGCATACCTCGACGCCGCCGACGGCCGACGTCAGCGTCTTCACCGCGTTGAAGTCGGCGACCATGAAGTTGTCCGGCTTGATCCCGGTCAGCTCCGTCACCGTGCGCATGGTGCAGCTGGGCGTACGGCCCGACTGGCCGAGGCTCTTGTTGAAGCGGGCGCCGGTCTCGCCCTGGATGACCTTCTGGCTGCCGTCCTCCTGCTCCGTGGGGCAGTCGGGGATGTCGACGATCAGATCGCGCGGGATGCTCAGCGCGGTCGCGTTCGAGCGGTCCTTGGAGACGTGCAGCAGGATCGTGGTGTCGGCGTGGCCGGCGCTGCCGGAGTCGCCGTACTTGTCGTTGCCCGCACCGGTGCGCTTGTCCGTGCCGATGAGCAGGATGTTGATGGCCTTGTCCTTGCTGAAGCCACCGGTGCTCGCGCCGTCGTCGGAGACGGACTGGATGTTGCCGTTGAGGTGCTCGAGATAGAGGTAGGCCCCGGTCGCGGCGGCGACCACCACGAACGCCATGACGCCGCCGGTCCACAGCACGGCCTTCTTGGCCCTGCTGTTCTTCTTGACCGGGCGGCGCGAACGGCGCCCCGGCGGCTCCTCGGGCGCCCCCCGGCGCCTGCGCTGGGCGGGGACCTCACGGCCCGGTGCGGGCCGCCGCTCGGGGGCGGCCGCGCGGTCACGGACGGCACCCCCCGGGCGCCCGGCGCCACCGGGTCCCGCGGGCCCGCCCGCACGGGGAGCCGGCCTGCGCGGACCGGGAACCGATGACTGCGGACCGGAAGGGCTCAGTCGCAGTTCGTATTCGCCGGTGTTCGGATTGAGCACCCACTGGTCTGCGGGATCGATGTCATCCGCCCGCCCACGGCCTTGCGCGTCCACGGTTGTCTGAATCCTCCGTCGGGGCCACGCGGCGCCTACCCCCTCCAAGGCGCTCGGGTCTCTCGGTTGAACAGTGCGCAAGCCTAAGTACGGCAGGGTGCGCCAGATCGCTCACACTATCCGCCCAGTTCAGCGTCGAGCGAGAACGGTGACAAATTCCACGCCCCTACAACTGGGCAATTCCGCCCAATCCCCTGGACAGGTCTCCGGGACTTGAGAAGCGCTTTACTCGCAGCCGTTCTCGGCGGCCGTGTTGCCGCGGAACGTGGGGGCCGGGGAAGCGGGTCCGGCGGGTTCGTCCGGACGCTCCACGCCGGATTTCGCGTCGCCGTCCCCGGAGCCCCCGTGCCCCGATTCGCCCCGGGCGCCCGGGGATTTCCCGCGGGAATCCGCGACCACCACCGGCCGGTCGAGGCGCAGCCGCTCGAAGAGCCGCCGCGCGTCGGGTTCCACCAGCTGGTCACGATTGGCGTCGTAGACGTAGGACTCGCGCGGGACCGTCAGGAATTGCACGCGTTCGGTGGGGATGTCACGCACACTGCGAACGAAGTCGTACAAACCACGCAGACTGGCCAGTGCCGGGTCGGTGGTGAGGGAGGACGTCGCGGCGTCCAGCACCGGGTAGAGCCGCACCGGGTTCAGCAGGACGTCGTTGCTCCGCGCCTTCTGCACCAGTGCGGCGAGGAAGCGCTGCTGGCGATCCATGCGGTCGGTGTCGCTGCCGTCGCCGAGGGACTTGCGGGCGCGGACGTAGCCGAGGGCCTGCTCGCCGTCGAGGGTCACCTTCCCGGCCGGGAGGCGGAGCCTGGCCGCCTTGTCGTGGATGGGCTTCGCCAGGCAGATCTCCACCCCGTCGACGGCGTCCACCATCTCCTTGAAGCCGTGGAAGTCGACGACCACGTGGTGGTCGACCCGGATGTTGGTCATCCGCTCCACGGTGCGGATGGTGCAGGCCGATCCGCCCACCTGGAAGGCGTGATTGAACATCGTGAACATCGGCCGGCTGCGCCCGCCGTCCTTCCGCCGGCAGCCGGGGATGTCGATCATCAGGTCGCGGGGTATCGACACGGCGGTCGCACCGCGGTGGTCGGCGGACAGGTGCAGCAGGATCGTGGTGTCGGACCGCGCGGTGCCCGCGTCGCGCCCGTAGCGCCGGTTGCCGTCACCGGCTCGCGAGTCCGAGCCGATCACGAGGATGTTCTGCGCCCCCCGCACGGCCGCGCTCGGCCGTTCCCTCTCGTACCGGGCGAGTTCGGCGGCGGCGGCCTCGTCCGGGGTGATGTTCCCGTCGAGCTTGGCGTACACCAGCCAGCCGGTCCCGGCGGCGGCGAGGAGCAGCAGTCCGGCCCCGACGGTCCCCCGCCGCACCCATGCCCTCCTGGCCGACGCCCCCTGGCGTGAGCGTGCGGTCTCGGTCACGGCTGGGTCCACCCCTCATGACATGGCGCGTGCGGTGTGGGCTGCTCCTACGACCATGGCGCCGATGCCGTCCGGGGGGCGGATGGTGCTGCGCCGGACGGGTGACGGGAAGGGGGTGGGGCGGGCGCGGGGACCGCCTCAGCGGGCGGTCGCGGTCACCCGTTCCGCCTCGATCCGCTTGGCGAGGGCCTCCTCGTCCAGCGACCCGGCGTTGCGGCACAGCACGACCGAGCCGCCCGTCGCCAGCGCCCCGAACAGCCCGGCGCCGAGGCCCTCCCAGGTGTCGTACGGCAGCGTGGTCAGGATGCGCGAGCCCGGTCCGGTCAGCCCGAGCCCCGGTGCCTCGGCCCGGGCCCGCTCCACCACCTCGGCGGCGCTGAACTCCCGCCCGGCCACGATCAGCGCCGGCTCGTCGGGGTCGACCGGCGCGAACGGCGCGAAGCGGTCGCCCTGGCCCGGCACCTCCACCGCGTAGTCGGTGAAGCCCTCCGGGGGCTGCGGGAAACGGCCGCCGAGCGGTCGCAGCGCCAGCGCCACCCGCTCGCCGCGGCAGGCCCGCGCGGCCTCCAGCGTGTCCGGGCCGCTCACCACCACGTCCGCCGCGGCCGGGTCCCCGCCCACGTCCGCGACGGCGCCCACCGAGGAGCAGGCAAGCAGCCACACGGCCGTCTGCCAGTGCGCGGGCAGCAGCAGGGTGACCCGGTCGCCCGGACCGGCGTTCAGGTCGCCCTGGAGCAGATTCGCGGTCTTGGCCACCCAATTGGCGAAGGTGGCCACGGACAATTCGACGCGCTCCCCGGTGCCGTCGTCGTAGAAGGTCACCAGGGGACGTCCGGGGTCCGCGGCGAGCGCGGAACGCAGCAGGTCGGCAGGGGTGCGATCGGTGGCGTTCACCCGGGAAAGGGTACGCGGGCGCCCGGACCCGCACCCCTCGGCGGCACCAACGCCCGGCCACCGGTTCGGCCGAACACCCGCCGACCTCCCGTCAAGTCCTCGATGGACAGGTTTGTATGACTATGTTCAACATCGGGGGTATGCGTGGATTCCTTGCTTCCTCGATCGGTGTCACGTGCGCGGCCGCTCTCGCTCTCCCGCTCACCCCACCCGCCGTCGCCGCGACCGGAAGACCGGCGCCCGGCGCGGAAGCGGCCACGAGCGCGGCCCTGACGGCCGGCCCGTCGACGCGCCGGGAGAGCGCCGGGCCGAGCGCCGCCGGCAGCACCCAGTCCCTGCCCCTCACCCGTGACCGTGCCACGGACGACCCCGCCGAACAGGGGCTGTCCCGCCGGACCGTACGTCCGTTCTCCCTGGTCGGTGTCGTCTGGGACGACCCGGCCGCCGAACTCCACGGCCGCGTCCAGATCCGCACCCGGGACGCGGCCACCGGCGTCTGGTCCGGCTGGCAGGACGTCGAGACCCACAACGCCGACCACGCGGCCGACCCGGACACCGCGGAGGGCGCCCCCGGACGGCTGCGCGGCGCGACGGCCCCCCTCTGGGTCGGTGAGTCGAACGGCGTCGAACTGCGGGTGACCCCGGAAGGCGCCGAACCCGAACCCGAGAAGACCCCGGCCACCGGCAACGGCACACCGGCCGCCCCCGCGTCCGCCTCCGCGACACCCCTGCCCACCGGCCTGCGCCTGGAACTCGTCGACCCCGGCGAGGCCGCCCCCCAGGACGACACGCTCGGCGCGGCACGCCCCGGCGCCCTGCAGTCGGAGACCGCCGAGGCCGTCGCCGCCGCCACCGCCAACGCCGAACTCGCCGCCGCGGGCGCCATCGAGATCCCCGCCCTCGGCCGGGCCGAGACCGAGCGGGAACTGCTGACCCTGCGTGGCAGCGAGTTGACGGCGGCCCAGAAGGCGAAGCCGTACATCGGGCCACGGCCGAGCATCGTCACCCGGCGCGGCTGGGGGGCGAACGAGCGCTGGCGGGAGAGCAGGTTCGCCTACACGAAGAAGGTGAAGGCGGCCTTCGTCCACCACACGGCCACGGGCAGCAAGTACACCTGCGCGCAGGCGCCTTCGGTCATCCGCGGCATCTACCGCTACCACGTCGTGAGCATGGGCTGGCGCGACATCGGCTACAACTTCCTCATCGACAAGTGCGGGCGGATCTACGAGGGCCGGGCCGGGGGTGTGGCGAAGGCGGTCCTGGGCGCCCACACCCGCGGTTTCAACACGAACAGCATGGGGATCGCCGTCCTCGGCACCTACGGCTCCACCAAGCCGTCCAAGGCCGCGGTGAAGGCCGTCGCCCGCCTCACCGCCTGGAAGCTCGGCCTCTACGGCGCCAATCCGCGCGGAAAGACATATCTGACGTCCGGCGGTGGCAATCTCTACCGAAAGGGAAAGAACGTACGACTGAATGTGATCTCCGGCCACCGGGACGGCTTCTCCACGGAGTGCCCGGGGCTCCAGCTCTACCGCAAGCTCGGCTCGGCCCGTTCCACGGCCGCCCGTTACCAGGGCCGCTGACCGCGGGAGGAGTCAACGGGGAAGGACGTCCGGGGAACCCGTCACGGCCGGTAGAGGTCTGACAGGGGCCCTGGACGTCGTCCGGTCGAAGGGGGACTCATGGGGGGCCATGGGGTCGCATTCACCGCCGTCGGGGGGACGAGGGGCGGGACACGAGGCACCGCACTGCCGTCGAGGGCACCGCACAACGGTCTGCATACACTGGCCGGCCGAAACACCGTTCGGGCCGGTCCCGGCAGGAAGCAGAGACGACAGGTGACAGAAGCGATCCTCCTGGTCGGCGGCAAGGGCACTCGGCTGCGCCCGCTCACCGTGCACACGCCGAAACCCATGGTCCCGGCGGCCGGGGTCCCGTTCCTCACGCACCAGCTGGCGAGAGCGAGAGCGGCGGGCGTCGACCACGTCGTGCTGGCGACGTCCTATCTGGCCGAGGTCTTCGAGCCGTACTTCGGTGACGGCTCCTCGCTCGGACTGCGTCTGGAGTACGTGACGGAGGAGGAGCCCCTCGGCACCGGCGGCGCGATCCGCAACGTCGCCTCGCGGCTGCACTCCGCGCCCGACGACCCGGTCCTGATCTTCAACGGCGACATCCTGACCGGCCTGGACATCGCCGCCCTGGTCCGTACGCACGCGACCACGGGCGCGGACGTCTCCCTGCACCTGACGAAGGTCACCGACCCCCGGGCGTACGGCCTGGTCCCCACCGACGACACCGGCCGGGTCACGGCGTTCCTGGAGAAGCCGCAGACGCCCGAGGAGATCGTCACCGACCAGATCAACGCGGGCGCCTACGTGTTCCGCCGCTCGGTCATCGACACCATCCCGGCCGGCCGCCCCGTCTCGGTGGAGCGCGAGACCTTCCCCGAGCTGCTGTCGGCCGGCGCCCACCTGCAGGGCATGGTCGACTCCACCTACTGGCTGGACCTGGGCACGCCCGCCGCCTTCGTCCGCGGCTCCGCGGACCTCGTCCTCGGCCGGGCCCCGTCACCGGCGGTGCCGGGCCGCTGCGGCGACCGGCTGATCCTGCCCACGGCCACGGTGGCCGCCGACGCCAAGCTCACCGGCGGCACGGTGGTCGGCGAGGGCGCGTTCGTCGCCGAGGGCGCCCGCGTCTTCGGCAGCACGATCCTGCCCGGTGCCGTCATCGAGCCCGGCGCGGTCATCACCGACTCGCTCATCGGCACCCGCGCCCGGGTGGGCGAGCGCTCGGTCATCACCGGCACGGTCATCGGGGACGGCGCGGTGGTCGGCGCCGACAACGAACTGCGCGAGGGCGCACGGATCTGGTGCGACGCCCGTATCCCGGCGGGCGCGGTGCGCTTCTCACCGGACGTGTAGGGCGGGCCGTCCGGGGGCGGTGGGCCGGCTCGGCGGCCCGCCGTCACCAGCGCCCGATGTCCACCCACGGCATCTTCGGCACCCGCCGCGCCGGCACCCGCCCGCTGAGCAGGATCAGCCGGGCCGCCCGGTGCCGCTGCCCCGCGTACGGCTCCAGCAGCTCCAGCATCACGGCGTCGTCCGCGTCCCGGTCTCCGGCCAGCGCGAACCCCACGATCCCCGGCAGATGCACGTCCCCCACGGTCACCGCGTCCGCCGCGCCATGACTGCGCTGCACGACCTCGGCCGACGTCCACGGCCCGATCCCCGACACCAGCTCCAGCCGGGCCTGCGCCTCGGCCGGTGGCATCCGGACCGCCTCCTCCATCCGGGCGGCGACCCGCACGGCCCGCAGGATCGTGGACGCCCGCTTGTTGTCCACGCCGGCCCGGTGCCACTCCCAGGACGGGATGAGCGCCCAGGTCCGCGGGTGGGGCATGACGAACATCCGCTCGGGCGCGGGCCCCGGCGCCGGTTCGCCGTACGCGCGCACCAGCAGCCGCCACGCCCGGTACGCCTCGTCGGTCGTGACCTTCTGCTCCAGGATCGACGGGATCAGCGATTCCATCACCAGACCGGTGCGGGTCAGCCGCAGGCCGGGCCGCCGGTGCCGGGTCTGGGCGACCACCCGGTGCCGGGGCACGAAGACGGACGGGTCGTCGGCCGCGCCGAGCATGTCCGGCAGCTGCTCCAGCAGCCACTCGGCGCCAGGCCCCCACGCCTCGCCCCGCGCCTCGGCCCCGCGCGCGGTGACCCGCAGCGTGCCGGGCCCGGCGGGAGTCAGCGAGGCCCGCCACACGGAACCGTCCGGTGTCGCCCGGAACGTAGGGTCGCCCGGCCCGCGCCGCAGCGGCCCCAGGAGCAGCCCGAGATCGAGCGGCCCGTCCGGCCTCCACGTGCGCACGCGCGCGGGCGCCGGAGCCTGACGCGGCACGCCCGCGGGCACGGCGGCCTGCCCGCCGCGCACGGTCGTACGCGTGGGCCGCTGGGGGAATCGTCCTGCCACGGTGTCCTCGGGGTGGGGGAGGGGCGTGCGCCGAAGGGGGCGCCCTAAGAGGGTAGGCGCTCCACGGGGCGCGTCAGCGCACCTCGATGAAGGCCGACGCCTCACGCTCCGGCCGGGGCCGCGGTTCCTGCGCCGGATGCCCGACCGCCACGGCCCCCATCGGGTCCCAGTCCGCGGGCAGTCCGAGCACCTCGCGCACGACGTCCCGGCAGAACATCGTCGACGACACCCAGGCCGAGCCGAGCCGCTCCCCGGCCAGCGCGACCAGGAGGTTCTGCACACCGGCGCCGGCGGCGACGACGAACATCTCCCGCTCGGCGGCGTCCCGGCGCGCGTCGCCGTACGTGTGCGCACCGTCCATGACCAGGCACGGCACCACCAGGTACGGGGCGTGGCGCAGCACGTCGCCGCGCCGCACCCGCTTGGCGATCGACTCCTCGCTCTTGCCGTCCCGGCGCAGATCGGTGATCCACGCCTCCTTCATGGCGTCGAGCAGCCGGGTGCGCGCGCCGGCCGACTCCAGCAGCACGAACCGCCAGGGCGTCGTGTGGTGCGGCGCCGGCGCGGTGACGGCCGCCGCGACCGCCCGGCGCACGGCCCCCGGGTCGACGGGCTCGTCCGTGAACGCCCGCACGGTGCGGCGCTGGGTGACGGCCTCCCGGACGGCCTCCGAGGTCCCGAGCCGGAACATGTCGTCCCGCGCCTCACGCACCAGGGCCCGTGCGCCCGTCCCGTCGTCCTCGGTCACCGTGTGCGCGAGGCCGCGCACCACGGCCACGGGGAGCCCCTCGGCCTTGCCCTTCACCAGGTCACCGGCGGCGGCGAGTTCGTCCGCCGTCGCCACGACGGTCGCGCTCAGCGGGTTGCCGTGGGCGTCCTCGCCGCCGCGCAGGTCGTCGAGCACCCGCACGCCGGCGGCGCCGATCGCGACGTCCGTGAGCCCCGTCCGCCACGGCCTCCCGAAGGTGTCGGTGACGAGGACGCCGACGTCGACGCCGAGCGTGTCGCGCAGCCCGTCGCGGATCGCGCGCGCGGAGGCGTCCGCGTCCTCGGGCAGCAGCAGCACGGTCCCGGGGCGGGTGTTGGAGGCGTCCACCCCGGCGGCCGCCATCACCAGCCCCTGCCGGTTCTCCACGATGCGCAGGGGGCCGCGGCGCGCCACGACCCGGACGGTCTCCGCGTCGATCGCGGCCTCCCGGTCGGCGGCCTCGACGATCCGGCCCTCGGCCTTGGACACGATCTTCGACGTGACCAGGAGGACGTCGCCGTCGGCGAGGCCGGGCTCTGCCGCGGCGATCAGCTTGGCGAGGTCGTCGCCCGGGCGGACCTCGGGCATCCCCGGCACGGCCCAGACACGGAACCCCTCGGGGGACGGCCCGCTCACGCGCCCCGCACCTCCTCGGCCAGCGCCAGCGCCTCCCGGGCCATCCGGGCGGCCGCGTCCACGTCGGTCATCATCAGCGGTACGGCCCGGCAGCGGATCCCGGCCGCCTCGACCCGCTCCACGGCCTCCGCGTCCTCGGTGTCGACGAGCCAGCCGTCCAGCAGCCCCGAGCCGTAGTGCTCGGCGACCGCCGCCGCCGTCGACTCCACACCGACCGCAGCGAGAACCTTGTCGGCCATCCCGCGCACGGGCGCGCCCCCGACGATGGGGGAGAGGCCCACGACCGGCACGCCGGCGTCGGCGATGGCCTCGCGGATGCCGGGCACGGCCAGGATGGTCCCGACCGAGACGACCGGGTTGGACGGCGGGAACAGGATGAGGTCCGCCTGCCCGATCGCCTCCAGGACGCCCGGCGCCGGCTTGGCCTGCTCGGCGCCGACCGGGACGATCGCCTGGGCGGGCACCGAGGCGCGCAGCCGCACCCAGTACTCCTGGAAGTGGACCGCCTTGCGCTCGCCGTCGACCTCGACGGCGACATGCGTCTCGACGCGGTCGTCGGTCATGGGGATCAGCCGCACGCCGGGCTGCCAGCGCTCGCACAGCGCCTGCGTCACGGCGCTGAGCGGATACCCGGCGCCGATCATCTGCGTCCGCACGATGTGCGTGGCGAAGTCCCGGTCGCCGAGGCCGAACCACTCCGGGCCCACCCCGTAGGCGGCGAGCTCCTCCTTCACATGGAAGGTCTCGTCGGCCCGGCCCCAGCCCTGCTCCTCGTCGATGCCGCCGCCGAGCGTGTACATCACCGTGTCGAGATCCGGGCAGACCTTCAGCCCGAAGAGGTGGATGTCGTCCCCGGTGTTGCCGATGACCGTGATGTCCGCGTCCGGCGCGGCCCGCTTCAGACCACGCAGGAACCGGGCACCGCCGATGCCGCCTGCCAGAACCACAATGCGCATGGAAACAGTCTGTCAGCCGGGTGCGGCAACGTCTCAGGCGGTCACCGGGCGCGCCTCGCAGGCCGCGGGCGCCGGGGCGGCACGCAGGTGGGAGCGCGGGACCATCGGCATCTCGGTCAGGCCCGGGTAGTAGACGTGCAGGCTGACCGCGGGCTCCAGCGCGTCGTTCACCACGTCGTGGGTGTAGCCGGGTGCGAAGACCCGCTCGTCGCCGGGGCGCAGGACACGTGTGCCGCGTTCCGTGTGCTCGGTCAGGGTGCCGTCCAGCACCGTCAGCACGCCGGAGGACGGGCCGTGGTCGTGCGGGCCGCTGCCCTGTCCGGGCACCCAGGACAGCAGCCACACCTCGTAGCCGGGGCCGGTGCGCAGCCGGTGGTACCAGCGGGTCGTCGCGTCGTACTGGACCAGGTGCTCCCACTGCGACCGGTCCGCGGCCAGGGAGCGGGCCAGGCCGACGAACTCCGCCACGGTGGACGGGTGCTCGCGCGGGGCCTGGAGGAGGTGCGGGACTTCGAGGATGTCGCCGGCGATCTGGAGGTCGCTGTCGCTGTTCATGGGGTGCGGTGGTTCCTCGGTGAAAGAAGGTCAGAGGGAACGAGAGCCGCGTCGTGGACGACGCGGCCTTCAGCTGGAGCGGGAAGGGCTCAACAGCTGGGACAGCAACAGCAGCAGAACGCGCGGGCGGCACCGAGGGACCCGGCGGTGCGGGTCGAGGTGAGTGCCGAGTTCGCGAACATGCCCATAAGGACAGCGGTTCATGCCCCCACTGTCAACTCGGCGCCCGGTGATGTGGCACAGCTTTCACCCCATCCGGTCCATCTGTCTGGCGAAAGGTTTGTGCACCGGGTTGCCGGGACACATGGCGCACATCCGGGCGCACGAGCGTCGTTGTGATCCTGTGATCGGACTGTGATCCGGTTCGCATCCGCGCGTGTGTGCAACGAGATCGAACGGCTGGACGTCTTTCCCCGTACAGGCTCTGTGCGGAGCGACGTTCCCGTGCGGGCCCTGTCCGGTTGTCAAGGTTTAGGACGATTTGAACACTTTCCGCTAGGCCTTGGTTCCGCAGAGTGAATAAGGGGCTCAATAGCAGATCTCGGCTTGACTCGCCCGGAGCAGCACACTTGTAATTTCACTCGTGTCGTTCAGCCGACATCGGTAACGGCTACATCACGGGGACGCGAAAGACGGACGAGGGGCGCACATGACGGAGCTGGTGCAGCAACTGCTGGTCGACGACGCGGACGAGGAGCTCGGCTGGCAGGAGCGCGCACTGTGCGCCCAGACCGACCCCGAGTCCTTCTTCCCCGAGAAGGGCGGCTCGACCCGGGAGGCCAAGAAGGTCTGCCTCGCCTGCGAGGTCCGCTCCGAGTGCCTCGAGTACGCCCTCGCCAACGACGAGCGCTTCGGGATCTGGGGCGGCCTGTCCGAGCGCGAGCGGCGCCGGCTGAAGAAGGCGGCCGTCTGACGGCACCGCCGACGGCCCGGCCGTCACGCCGGCCGCCGACGACAGCGGCGGGGCGCGCCGGCGCGAATCCGTCCGTACCTCCGCATCTCCCAACGTCTCGAACAGATCTCGAACGGCCCGTCGCGGGTGGGTTGTCCACAGGCGGCGGGCCGCTGTGATGGCCAGCCGATAGTGTGGGCGCTCGTCCGAGACGTCCCGCTGTCCCCCGGGGACACAGGCGTCCACCGCAGTCCATCGAACCGGGGCCTGTACCTCGATGTCCGTGCACAGCCACACGGCAGCCGCGCACGACGCCGCTGCCACACCTGAGTTCCCGCGTCATGTGGTGACCGCGGTCCTCGTCTCCCACGACGGCGCCCGCTGGCTGCCCGACGCGCTCGCCGGGCTGCTGGGCCAGGAGCGCCCCGTCCAGTCCGCCGTCGCCGCGGACACCGGCAGCGCCGACCAGTCCGCGCAGCTGCTCGCCGACGCCCTCGGGGACGACCGCGTCCTGCATCTCGCCCGGCGCACCGGCTTCGGCCAGGCCGTCGAGGAGGCCAACCGCACGGCCCCCCTCCTCACCCCGGACGACCTCACCTACCTCAAGCGGCCCAGCGGCTGGGACCCCGTCACCCGCACCTGGCGCGACGACGCCTACGACCTGCCCGAACTCCCTCACGGGGAGCCGGTGCAGTGGCTGTGGCTCCTGCACGACGACTGCGCCCCCGAACCCGACGCCCTGGCCCAGCTGCTGCGCGTCGTGGAGAACGAACACGAGCTGGGCCGCGACGACGTCGCCGTGGTCGGCCCGAAGCTGCGCGGCTGGTACGACCGCCGGGCGCTCCTGGAGGTCGGCGTCACCATCGCCAACTCAGGCCGCCGCTGGACCGGTCTGGACCGCCGCGAACAGGACCAGGGGCAGCACGACCACGTGCGCCCGGTCCTGTCCGTCTCCACCGCCGGCATGCTCATCCGGCGCGACGTCTTCGAGGAGCTCGGCGGCTTCGACCGGCACCTGCCCCTCATGCGGGACGACGTCGACCTGTGCTGGCGCGCCACCGCCGCCGGCCACCGCGTCCTCGTCGCCCCCGAGGCCGTCGTCCGGCACGCCGAGGCCGCCTCCCGCGAGCGCCGCGCCGTCGACTGCGTGGGCCGCACCGCCGCCTCCCCGCACAAGGTCGACAAGGCGGGCGCCGTCTACACCCTCCTCGTCAACACCCGTGGCGCCGCCCTGCCCTGGGCGTTGCTGCGCCTCGTCCTCGGCACCGTCCTGCGCACCCTCGCCTACCTCGTGGGCAAGGTGCCCGGCCAGGCCCTCGACGAGATCCGCGGCCTCATGGGCACCCTGCTGCGCCCCGAGCGGATCATCGCCGGCCGGCGCCGGCGCGGCGCCCCCGTCATCGACAAGGGCGAGCTGCGCGCCCTGTTCCCCCCGCCGGGTGCGACCGTGCGGGCCACTGTCGAACAGATCGCGAGCAGCGTCGTCGGCCGCTCCGACCCCGAGGTGGTCACCGGCGCGGGCCGGCACGGCAGCGCGATCGAGTCCGGACCCGGCGGCGACGACGCCGACTTCCTGGAGATCGAGCAGTTCGCGCGCCTCAAGCGCATCGCCCGCAAGCCCGCCCCGGTGCTCTTCCTCGTCCTGCTGCTCGTCTCGCTGATCGCCTGCCGTGAACTCCTCGGCGGCGGCGCGCTGGCGGGCGGCGCCCTGCTGCCCGCCCCGGCCGACGCCGACGAGCTGTGGTCGCACTACGTCGACGCCTGGCACCCCGTCGGCACCGGCGGCACCGCGTCCCCACCGCCGTACCTCGCGCTCGTCGCGGCGCTCGCCTCCCTCCTGCTCGGCTCCACCGGACTCGCCGTCACCGTCCTGCTCGTCGGCTCGGTGCCGCTGGCCGGGCTCACCGCGTACTTCGCGTCGCGCCCGCTCGTCGAGTCCCGTCTCCTGCGCGCGTGGGCGGCCGTCGTCTACGCCTTCCTGCCCGCCGCCACCGGAGCCCTCGCCGGCGGCCGGATCGGCACCGCCGTCCTCAGCGTGCTCCTGCCGCTGATCGCGCGCGCCGGCATCGCGGCCAGCGGCCTGGCACACTCCTCCGGCACCCGCGGAAGCTGGCGCGCCACCTGGGCCTACGCCCTGCTGCTGACCCTCACCACCGCCTTCACACCGATCGTGTGGCCGATCGCGCTGCTCCTCGGCCTCACCCTCCTCGCGGTGCGTCGCACCGACATCACCGCCTACGGACTGCGCTTCGTCGCCCAGCTCGGCGTGCCCCTGCTGGCGCTCGCCCCCTGGTCGCTGTCGCTGCTGCCGTTCGGCTTCTTCCAGGAGGCCGGCCTGGACTTCGGCCCCTCGGCCGCCTCCGCCCTCGACCTGCTCAACGCCAGCCCCGGCGGCCCCGGCACGGTCGAAGGGCTCATGCTCGGCGGGGTCGTGCTGGCCGCGCTGGCCGCCCTGCTGCGCTCCGAGCGGCAGCCGGCCATCCGGACGGCGTGGGCGGTCGCGCTGCTCGGCCTCGTCTTCGCGGTCCTGTCCAATCGCTCGGCGTGGGCCGGACCCGCCACCCTCGTGTACGGGCTCGCCCTGCTGGCCGCCGCCCTGCTCGGCGCCGACGGGGCACGCGCCCGCGTGGCCGAGCAGAGCTTCGGCTGGCGACAGCCGGTCGCCGCGCTGGTCGCCTTCGCCGCCGCGGCGGGCCCGTTCCTGCTCGCCGCCGGCTGGATGATCCGCGGCGCCGACGGACCCCTGGAGCGACGCGACCCGGTGCAGGTCCCGGCGTTCGTCGCCGAGGAGAGCGGCACCCGCGACCAGGCCCGCACCCTCGTCCTCGACAGCGACTCCACGGCCCGCGTCGGCTATGTGCTGGTCCGCGGCTCCGGCGCCCGTCTCGGCGACGCCGAACTCGCCCTGGCCGACGGGGAGAACACCCGGCTGGACAAGATCGTGGCGAACCTCGTCGCCGGCTCCGGCGCCGACCAGGCCGACCAGCTCGGCTCGTTCGCCGTGCGCTACGTCCTCGTCCGCAAGGGCGCGCCGCGCGAGGTCGCGCGCGTGCTGGACGCCACGCCCGGTCTGTCGCGGCTCAGCGAGCAGAAGGGCAGCGCGCTGTGGCGGATCGACCGGCAGGTGTCCCGCGCGGCGATCGTCACCGGCTCCGGGTCCGGGGCCGCGTCGGCCGCGCCGCAGCCCGTCGCCGCGGGACCCGTGGACATCCACACCACGATCGAGCCCGGTGCCGAGGGCCGCGTCCTGCGGCTCGCCGACACCGCCGACGACGGCTGGACGGCCACCCTGGACGGCAGGCCGCTCACCCCGACGACCGTCGACGGATGGGCGCAGGGCTTCGAACTGCCCGCCGCCGGGGGCACGCTGGACGTCACCTACGACGACCCCTTCACCCACACCGCCTGGCTGTGGGCGCAGGGACTCCTGGCCGTCGTCCTCGTCGTGATGGCCCTCCCGGGCCGGCGCCGCGACATCGACGACGACCTGCCCGAGGAGGAGCCCGTCCCCGCCGAGGCCGTGGCCGGCGAGGGACGGCGGGCCCGCAGGCTGCGCGCCCAGGCGGAGGCCGAGGCGGCGGAGGCCGCTCCGGAGACGGACGCCCCCGAGGCCGGTGCCTTCGAGGCCGACGGGTTCCCGCCCCCGCCCCCGCCCCCGCCCGGACAGCCGCCGGCCCCGGCGGACATCCCCCAGCAGGGTTCCTACGGCGAGTGGGACACACCAGGTCACCCGAGCCCCGAGTACGGCGGCTACCAAGGCGAGCAGTACCAGGACGCCACGCAGTACCAGGACGGCCGGCAGTACTCGGGCGGCGGCTACGACCAGCAGTACCAGGGCGATCCGTACCAGGGCGCCCCGTACGACCCGTACGCGTACGGCGGGCAGGACCAGACCGGGGCCTACGACGCCTCCTACGACCAGACCTACCAGCAGGGCTACGACCCCGCGTACGACCCGGCGCGGCAGGACCCGCACGGCAGCGGACGTTCCGACGGGAGCCAGCAGTGAACCGCACCACCCTGTCCCTGATCGCCGGTGCCACCGCCCTCGCCGCCGTCACCGGGTTCGCGGCCGTCACCTCCCCGGACACGTCCGGGCCCGGCACCGCCGCCACGGCCGCCGAACTGCCCGTGGAGCGCACGAGCCTCACGTGCCCCACGCCGAGCGTCTCGGACCTGGCGGAGACGACGTACACCTCGTTCACGCCCCTCACCAAGGGGACGGGCGCCGCGGGCAAGGCCGAACTGCGCCCGGCCGCCACCGAGTCGACGGACGGCAAGACCGGCAAGACCGGCAAGACCGGGAAGAAGGCGTCGGGCAAGGACGCCGAGGGCGGCAAGGACGAGGCCGGCACGGCCGCCGAGCCGGTCCTGGCGGCCAAGGAGCCGGGCAAGCCGGTCATCGAGGAGGACTCCGGCTCGGAGTCGCCGGCGCTGGTCGGGACCGCCGACGGGAAGTTCGCGCCCGGCTGGACCGTGCAGCAGACCACCGAGGTCGCCGCCGGCTCGGGCCGCGGTCTGCTCGGCGTCACCTGCACGGCACCGGACACCGACTTCTGGTTCCCGGGCGCCAGCACGGCGGTCGACCGCACGGACTACGTGCACCTGGTGAACCCGGACGACTCCGCCGCCGTCGTCGACATCGAGCTGTACGGCAGGGACGGCGCCCTGGAGACCACGGCGGGCGAGGGCATCACCGTCCCGCCGCACTCCGACGATCCGGTCCTGCTGTCCACGCTGACCACCGAGAAGCAGGACAACGTGACCGTGCACGTGAGTGTGCGCAGCGGTCGTGTGGGGGCCTCGGTGCAGGCCCTGGACGACAAGCTGGGCGGCGACTGGCTGAGCGCGTCCGTCGACCCCACCGGGAGCGTCGTGATCCCCGGCATCCCGAAGGACGCGACGGCGGTGCGGCTGATCGCGTTCGCGCCGGGTGACGCGGACGCGGACCTGAAGGTACGGCTCGCCTCGCCCTCCGGTCAGATCACCCCGGCCGGGCACGAGACGCTGCATCTGAAGGCGGGCATGACCGGCGCGGTGGACCTCGGCGACGTCATGCGCGGCGAGCCGGGCTCGCTGGTGCTGACCCCGACGGGCCGCTCGGTGCCGGTGGTCGCCGCGGTGCGGGTGGTGCGCGGCAAGGGCGCCGGGCAGGAGACGGCGTTCATACCGGCGACCCGGCCGGTCGGCGCGCGGGCGACCGTCGTGGACAACCGGGCGAAGGGCACGACGCTGTCGCTGACGGCGCCGTTCGGCGCGGCGGAGGTCAAGGTCACCGCGTCCGCCGGCAGCGAGGGCGGCACGGCGGCGACGAAGTCGTTCACGATCAAGGCGGGGACGACCCAGCAGATCGAGGCACCGGTGCCGAGCGGCCTGAAGGGCACCTACGCCCTGACGGTGGAGTCGGTGTCCGGCGGCGAGGTCCACGGGGCCCGGACGCTCACGGAGGGGAAGGACGGCGTCTCCGCCTTCACCGTGCAGACCCTGCCCGACGACCGCGGCATGGTGGCCGTCCCGGACGCCGACCAGGACCTCTCGGTGCTCCAGCAGTAGGCGCCCCAGAAGCAGGCGACGGCCCCGGTGCCGCTCCGGCCCCGGGGTCAGTCCTCCCCGTACCGGGGGTCCACCGTCTCCGGGGTCAGTCCCAGCACCTCGGCGACCTGTTCCACGACCACCTCGTGCACGAGGGCCGCGCGCTCGTCCCGGCCCTTGGTGCGGATCTCCACCGGCCTGCGGTAGACGACCACGCGGGCCGGACGGCCGTCGCGGGCGGCGACGGTGCCGCCGAGCGGGACCGCCTCGTCGTTCCAGGTGCCGGTGCCGTCCAGGCGCGGCACCTCCAGGACGAGGAAATCGATGTCGGCGAGCTGCGGCCAGCGGCGTTCCAGGCGCTCCACGGAGTCCTGCACCAGGTCGGCGAACGCGTCGGCGCGACTGGCGGCCAGGGGGACCTGGGGTGGTGCGATCGGGCCGCGCATGCCCCGCCCGTGACGATCACGGCGGCGGGGCCCGGGGCCGACGGCACGGGGCGGTACGGGGGTGTCCATCACTGACGAAGCGTAGTCCCCGTGGCCGCCGCCCGCCGGATGTCCGGGCGCGGGCCGGGGCGGTGTGCACCGGGCCGTACGGCATGTCGGCAGATGACCATTCCAGCCAAGCTTGGGCTCGTTTCCGTATCTCTCCGAGACTGGTGAGGTCGTGGTAATTGACAGGGTTTGTGGTAAGTGGTGACCGCCTCCGGTCGGAGCCGGGTTCGGGGCGCCTTCTGTCTCCGCAGGTCACAGAGGTGGGGTGAATGGGGCGTGTGGGGTGTTTCACGCCACGACACGGTGGGGTGACCTGGGGGAGAGTCGTCGCGGCCCGCTCAAGAGTGCGGTACCGTCCAACGTCGTGAGCCCTGTACGTCGCTGTTCGCGCACCGCTTGCGGCCGTCCCGCCGTAGCGACGCTGACGTACGTCTACGCCGACTCGACCGCGGTTCTCGGCCCGCTCGCCACCTACGCCGAACCCCACTGCTACGACCTGTGCGCCGAGCACTCCGAGCGCCTGACCGCCCCGCGCGGGTGGGAGGTCGTACGGCTGCTGGACGGTTCCGCTCCGGCCCGCCCGAGCGGGGACGACCTGGAAGCGCTCGCCAACGCCGTGCGCGAGGCCGCCCGTCCGCAGGAGCGCGCCGCCGGGGCCGGCGGTGGCGGAGGGCGCGGAGCCGACCCGATGGAAGTCGCGCGGCGAGGTCACCTGCGCGTGCTGCGGTCGCCCGACAACTGACGTCCCGACAACTGACGCCCCGGCAACTGACGCCCGGTCCTCCGAGCGCCCCCGCTTCTCGCGTTCTCTCCGCGTTCCCCCCCCGTTCCCCGCGTTCCCCGCGATCTCTTCGTCGCGAGTGCTGCACGCCCATTGACGCCAGGTTGTCGCGGACACGACCATTCCTAGGCCGGAACGAGAAATCACTTTCCGCATGGCGGAATCCGGGGAGGCGTCGTGTACGTGCAGGAACTCGAGCCCGTCGGGGGCTCCCTCGGTCTGTCCGCCCTGGTGGCGGCCCTGCCGCTGGTGATCGTCCTCGTCCTGCTGGGCGCGGTCCGCATGAAGGCGCACCTGGCCGGGCTCCTGGGGCTCCTGGGCGCCGTCCTGGTCGCCTGGCTCGCCTACGGCATGCCGCTCGGCCAGACGCTCTCCAGCGCCGCCCAGGGAGCCGTCTTCGGCCTCTTCCCCATCCTGTGGATCGTCGTCAACGCCCTGTGGGTGTATCGGATGACGGTCCGCACCCGGCACTTCGACATCCTGCGGCGGTCGTTCGGCCGGCTCTCCGACGACCCGCGGATCCAGGCGCTCGTCGTCGCCTTCTGCTTCGGCGCCCTGCTGGAGGCCCTCGCCGGGTTCGGGGCCCCCGTCGCCATCTGCTCGGTCATGCTCGTGGCACTCGGCTTCGACCCGGTGCGGGCGGCGGTCGTCGCACTCGTCGCCAACACCGCGCCCGTGGCCTTCGGCGCGATGGGCACCCCCGTGGTCACACTGGCCCAGGTGACCGGGCTGCCGCTGGACGACGTCGCGTCCGTGGTGGGCCGTCAGACCCCGCTGCTGGCCCTCGTGGTGCCGCTCCTGCTGGTCGGCCTGGTGGACGGCAGGCGCGGCCTGCGCGAGACCTGGGTGCCCGCCCTGGTGTGCGGAGTCGCCTTCGCCGTGGCCCAGTTCGCCGCCGCCAACTACGTCTCCGCGCAACTCGCCGACATCGGCGCCGCCCTGGTGGGCGCCGGCGCCCTGGTCGCCGTACCGCACGCGCGGGTGCCCGCCACGGAGGCCGTACGCGCGTCCGCGCTCACCGGGACGCGCAGCGAGGAACTGGACGAGGACGACCCGCGCGCGGAGATCGTCCGCGCCTACGCCCCCTACGCGCTGATCGTGGTGATCTTCTCCGTCGCCCAGATACCGCCGGTCAAGGCCTGGCTGGCCCGTGCGACCCAGACCTTCGACTGGCCCTTCCTCGACGTCGCCGACGCCGCAGGCACCCCGGTCGGTGCCAACGTGTTCAGCTGGCCGATCGTCTCCACCGGCGGCACGCTCGTGCTGCTCGCCGGCGTCTGCACGGCGGCCGTGCTCGGCGTGCACGCGCGCGTGGCCGTCAAGGAGTGGCTGGCGACCGTGCACGAGCTGCGGTACGCCATCCTGACCGTCACGTCCGTGCTGGCCCTCGCCTACGTCATGAACCTCTCCGGACAGGCCGCCACCATCGGCCACTTCGTCGCCGCGGCCGGCGCCGGACTCGCCTTCCTGTCACCGGTGCTGGGCTGGTTCGGCGTGGCCGTCTCCGGCTCCGACACCTCCGCCAACGCCCTGTTCGGCGCGCTGCAGGTCACCGCGGCCCGCCAGTCGGGACTGTCGCCGGACCTGCTGGCCGCCGCGAACAGTTCCGGCGGTGTGCTCGGCAAGATGATCTCGCCGCAGAACCTCACCATCGCGTGCGCGGCCGTCGGTCTCGCGGGCCGCGAGGGCGACCTGCTGCGCAAGGTCCTGCCATGGAGCCTGGGGCTGCTGCTGGTGATGTGTCTGATCGTGGTCGGCCAGAGTTCACCCGTGCTCGGCTGGATGCTGCCCTGACCCCCTCGGCGACCGCCGGGTTACGGCTGTGGGTCCACTCGGGACCGGCCCACCGCGCTGTCGGTGCGGACGGGTAGTTTGGGGTCCCGGTGAGGACTTTCAGGAGGGGTGCCCGTGGCTGCTGATCTGTCGCAGATCGTGAAGGCGTACGACGTGCGCGGAGTGGTCCCGGACCAGTGGGACGAGCCGCTGGCCGAGGTGTTCGGCGCGGCCTTCGCGCAGGTGACCGGCGCGAGCGCGATCGTGACCGGCCACGACATGCGGCCGTCGTCCCCCGGTCTGTCCGCCGCCTTCGCGCGCGGAGCGGCCCGGCGGGGCGTGGACGTCACCGAGATCGGCCTGTGCTCCACGGACCAGCTGTACTACGCCTCGGGCGCGCTGGACCTGCCCGGCGCCATGTTCACGGCCTCGCACAACCCCGCGCGGTACAACGGCATCAAGATGTGCCGCGCCGGAGCCGCCCCCGTCGGCCAGGACACCGGCCTCGCCGACATCCGCGCACTGGTGGAGGAGTGGACCGGCTCGGGCGCACCAGCCCCGGCCGCCACGACCGGCGCCGTCACGCGCCGCGACACCCTGGACGACTACGCGGCGCACCTGCGCTCCCTCGTCGACCTCACCGCGATCCGGCCCCTGAAGGTCGTCGTCGACGCGGGCAACGGCATGGGCGGCCACACCGTGCCGACCGTCCTCGCGGGCCTCCCGCTGGACGTCGTCCCGATGTACTTCGAGCTGGACGGCACCTTCCCGAACCACGAGGCGAACCCGCTGGACCCGGCGAACATCGTGGACCTGCAGAAGCGGGTCCGCGAGGAGGGCGCCGACCTCGGCATCGCCTTCGACGGCGACGCCGACCGCTGCTTCGTCGTCGACGAGCGCGGCGAGCCCGTCCCGCCGTCCGCCGTCACCGCCCTCGTGGCCGCCCGCGAACTCGCCCGGTACGGCGGGCAGGGCACGGTCATCCACAACCTGATCACCTCGTGGTCCGTCCCCGAGGTCGTCCGGGAGCACGGCGGCACCCCCGTCCGCACCCGCGTCGGGCACTCCTTCATCAAGGCCGAGATGGCGAAGTCCGGCGCGATCTTCGGCGGCGAGCACTCCGCGCACTACTACTTCAAGGACTTCTGGAACGCCGACACCGGCATGCTGGCCGCCCTCCACGTCCTCGCGGCGCTCGGCGGCCAGGACGGCACCCTGTCCCAACTGGTCGCCCGGTACGACCGCTACGCAGGCTCCGGCGAGATCAACTCCACCGTCGCCGACCAGGCGGACCGCCTCGCCGCGATCCGGGCCGCCTACGAGGGACAGGACGGCGTGACCCTGGACGACCTCGACGGCCTCACGGTGACGTCCGCCGACTGGTGGTTCAACGTCCGCCCGTCCAACACCGAGCCCCTCCTGCGGCTCAACGCCGAGGCCCGCGACGAGGCCACGATGGCGAAGGTGCGGGACGAGGCCCTGGCCATCATCAGAGCCTGAGCCCCCGCGCGCGGGGCGGCCCCGGCCGCCCCGCAGGGCAGCGCCCGCGAGCCGCCCCCACCGGCGGTACGCTGACCAGGCACATCCGCACCGCCCACGCACCACCGACACCCGCCCCCAGAAGGGACCCGCCATGCCGCTGGAAGCCGGCCTCCTGGAGATCCTCGCCTGCCCGGCCTGCCACGCCCCCCTCGAGGAGCAGGACACCGAGCTGGTCTGCACCGGACAGGACTGCGGTCTGGCGTACCCCGTCCGCGACGGCATCCCCGTCCTCCTCGTCGACGAGGCCCGCCGCCCCGCGTAAGCACCCCGCGGCCGCGGCCCGCAGGGCCCGCGGCCGTCGCCGGCCGGCGCCAGACCGGCCGGCACCGCACGAAGCACCCGCACCGACGCACCGGCACGACAGAGCCGCCAGACGACCCGGCGATCGGAGGCCTTCCGCCCATGCTCGACGAATCGCTGCTCGACGCGCCGGAAGCGCTCGCGGAGGCCGACCGCCGTGCCCTGCTGCGCGGCGCGGCCGAGGCGGGTGCCCGCGTCCGCACCGCCGCCCGGCACGCCACCGAGGCAGGCGTCCACGATCTCAAGCCCGACGGCCGCCCCCGCGCCATCCTGATCGCGGGACCCGGTGCCGCCGCCATCTGCGTCGCCGACCTGCTCGGCACGCTCGCCGGCGCCACCAGCCCCGTCACCCGCCTCGCGCCGACCGGCGTCGCCCCCGCGGGCGGCGCCCTGCGCTGGGAGCTGCCGGGCTGGGCCGGCTCCGTCGACCTGCTGCTGATCGCCACCCCCGACGGCAGCGAACCCGGCCTGTCGCTGCTGGCCGAGCAGGCCTACCGCCGCGGCTGCGCCGTCGTCGCGGTGTCCCCCGCCGGCTCCCCGCTCGCCGAGGCCGTGCCGAACAGCCACGGCCTGTTCGTGCCGATGGCGACCGCCCCCTACGAGCTGGACACCCCGCTCGCCGCCTCCGCGCCCGGCGTGCTGTGGGCGCTGCTGACCCCCCTCCTCGCGCTGCTCGACCGGACCGGGATCCTCGCGGCCCCGCCCGACGTCGTGGAGAAGGTCGCCGACCGCCTCGACCACGTCGCCGAGCGCTGCGGCCCCGCCGTCGCGACGTACAGCAACCCGGCCAAGACGCTCGCCGTCGAACTCGCCGACGCACTGCCGCTGGTGTGGACGGAAGGCGTGTCCGCCGGCCCGGCCGGCCGCCGGTTCGCCGCCGCGCTCGCCGAGCTCTCCGGCCACCCCGCCCTCGTCGCCGAGCTGCCCGAGGCCCTGTCCGCGCACAGCGCCCTGCTCGCCGGCCGGCTCGCGGCGAGCGCCGATCCCGACGACTTCTTCCGGGACCGCGTCGAGGAGCCCGCGGCCCTGCACGCGCGCGTCGTGCTCCTGCGCGACCGGCCGATCGGCGGCCTCACCGCCGCGCCCGCCGCCCGCGACCTGGCCCTCAGCCACGACACCCCGATCAGCGAGCTCGAACCGGAACCCGGCGACGAGCTGGAGACCCTCGCGGAACTGATCGCCGTCACGGATTTCGCCGCCGTCTACCTGGCGCTCGCCTCGGGCGCCTAGACCTGTCCCGGGACGCACCGGGCAGCGGCCGTACGCGCGCGAACCCGTCACGAACGGCCGCCGTCCGGCGGGTGCTTCCTGGCCCACCGCGCAAGACCCGTGCTCCCGCGCACAGGACCCACGTTCCACCGAAGAAGACCCGCGCTCGTACGCGCCGGCACGCACGCACAGAGAGCAGGCAGAACCCGCATGGACCGCCTCGACAACACCGTCCGCCCCTACGCCTGGGGTTCCATTACCGCCCTGCCGAAGCTCCTCGGCGTCGAGCCGAGCGGTGAACCGCAGGCGGAGATGTGGATGGGCGCCCACCCCGGCGCCCCCTCGCGCACGGCCCGCGGCACCCTCGTCGAGGTCATCGAGGCCGACCCCGAGCGGGAACTGGGCGCGGCGACCGTCGCCAAGTTCGGCCCCCGCCTGCCCTTCCTCCTCAAACTCCTCGCCGCCGGCGCCCCCCTCTCCCTCCAGGTCCACCCCGACCTCGCCCAGGCGAAGCAGGGGTACGAGGACGAGGAGCGCCGCGGCATCCCCGTGGACGCAGGCCACCGCAACTACAAGGACGCCAACCACAAGCCCGAACTGATCTGCGCGCTCACCGAGTTCGACGGCCTGTGCGGCTTCCGCGACCCCGTCCAGGCGGCCGGCCTGCTGGACGCCCTCGGCGTCGACTCCCTCAAGCCGTACGTCGACCTGCTGCACGCGCGCCCCGAGGAGGCGGCCCTGCGCGAGGTGCTGACCGCCATCCTCACCGCCGACCGCGACGCCATGGCCCACACCGTCGCCGAGGCCGCGGCCGCCTGCACCCGCCTCGGCGGCGAGCACGCCCCGTACGCCGGCATCGCCCACCACTACCCCGGCGACCCCGGCGTCATCGCTGCCATGCTCCTCAACCACGTCCGGCTGCAGCCCGGCGAGGCCCTGTTCCTCGGCGCCGGCATCCCGCACGCCTACCTGAACGGACTCGGCGTCGAGATCATGGCCAACTCCGACAACGTCCTGCGCTGCGGCCTCACCCCCAAACACGTCGACGTCCCCGAACTCCTGCGCGTCGTCCGCTTCGAGGCGGGCGACCCCGGAGTGCTGCGCCCGGAGGCCGCACCGGACGGCGAGGAGGTCTACGAGACCCCGATCGACGAGTTCCGGCTCTCCCGGTACGTCCTGCCGGAGGGGACCACCGCCCACGACCTCACCCGGGCGACCCCGCAGATCCTGCTCTGCACGTCGGGTTCCGTCCGTGCCGGGGAACACGACCTGACGCCGGGCCGGTCGGTCTTCGTCCCGGCGGGCGAAAAGGCCGAAGTGTCCGGTGCCGGCACGGTGTTCCGGGCCACGGTCGTCGCCTGAGCGAGGTATCCGGCGGCCCGGCGGGCCAGGGTCCGGCCGGACTGCGACAATGGCCCACCGGCAAAGGCCGGGCAAAGCCGACCGAGGGCAGCGCGCCCTCGCCGGCGACGCCCGGACGACGTAGGTACGAAGGCTCCGAAGGCGAAGGGACAACGCGACACATGAGCGCGTCAGGCGGTACCAAGGCGATCGTGGCGGCACTCGCCGCCAACCTCGCGATCGCTGCATCGAAGTTCGTGGCGTTCGCGTTCAGCGGCTCGTCGTCGATGCTCGCCGAAGGCGTGCACTCGCTCGCCGACTCCGGCAACCAGGCCCTGCTGCTGGTCGGCGGCAAGAAGGCCCAGCGCGAGGCGACGCCGCAACACCCCTTCGGCTACGGCCGCGAGCGCTACATCTACGCCTTCCTCGTGTCGATCATCCTGTTCTCGGTCGGCGGCATGTTCGCCCTCTACGAGGGCTACGAGAAGATCAAGCACCCCCACGAGATCGACCACTGGTACTGGCCGGTCGGCGTCCTCGTCTTCGCGATCATCGCCGAGGGCTTCTCCTTCCGGACGGCCATCAAGGAGTCCAACGTCACCCGCGGCGGGAAGTCCTGGAAGGAGTTCGTCCGCCACGCCAAGGCGCCCGAGCTGCCCGTCGTCCTGCTGGAGGACTTCGGCGCGCTGGTCGGCCTGGTCCTCGCCCTCGGCGGCGTCAGCCTCGCCCTGCTCACCGGTGACGGCGTCTGGGACGGTGTGGGCACCATCTGCATCGGCGTCCTGCTCGTCCTGATCGCGGTCGTCCTGGCCATCGAGACCAAGTCGCTGCTGCTCGGCGAGTCCGCCGGCGCCGAGGAGACGAAGCGGATCGAGGCCGCCATCGTCGACGGCGACACCGTCACCGGCATCATCCACATGCGCACGCTCCACCTCGGCCCCGAGGAACTCCTCGTCGCCGCCAAGATCGCCGTCCAGCACGACGACACGGCCCGCGAGGTCGCCGCCGCGATCAACGCCGCCGAGGCCCGCATCCGCGAGGCCGTCCCGATCGCCCGCGTCATCTACCTCGAACCCGACATCTACAGCGAGGCCGAGGCGACCAAGGGCGCCGACCCCGAGGCGACCCCGGGCGGTCCCGCCCCACACGACACCGCCCACTGACATCAGCTCACCCCGAGGGGCCCGCCGCACTTTTCCGGCGGGCCCCTCGGCACGTGGTCCCCGCGAGGGCCGGCCCACCTCGCACAGCACCTCCACGACGGTGCCTTCTCCGGCGCGCCCGGCAGCCACTCCCGGAACCGGCGTCCGTCAGCCTCCGCGACAGCAGCGCCACGACGCGCGGATGCTCGTCACCGGCGGCCGCCTCCGGTACGGCGATCATGAACAGCGGCCGGGCCTTCGAACCGTCGGGGGAGTCCCACTCGACGCCCTCGGCGCAGGGAGGCGAAACCGACGGCCGGCGCACTCACCGCGTCCGTCTTGACGTGCGGGACCGCGATCTCCTCACCGAGCCCGGTCGTGCCCCGCTCCTCCCGCCGCAGCGCCGTGGCCACCAGCTCGTCCTCGTCCGCGACCCGGCCGCCGCGCGCCAGCGGGCCGGCCATCTCCCGGATCGCGGCCGCCTTGTCCGTGGCGTCCGGCCGGCCCCGCACCGTCCGCTCGGTCAGGTGACCGCAGAGCACCGCACGGGCCCCACCTGCGGATGGCCCGGTGGCGCGGGCACGGTGACCGCGGACTCCACCGGCGCCGCGGCACCACCGGCACCCGCCCCGACCGGCACGGCACCTGTTACGTGTGGGCGATGCCGGTCGGGCACGCGGTCACAGCGAGCAACCTCACACGCCGCTCCCCACCGTCGCGCGTGGGGGGAGGGTCCCACCGCGCGCCGGACTCAAGGGGGCGGCAACCCCTCGCCGCAGTCCCGCCCCTTGCCTCCGCGCGGCCCTCACCCGCTGTGCGCAGCAGCACCGGGATGGCCCGAACCGTTCGGAGGCGGGCTGGGGATCGCGGGGCATCCCGGTGTAGCTTGGAACGGAGCCAGACGTCGCTGCTGATGGCGGTCGGGCGGTCCCACTGCGGACCGGCCGAGGGAGAGAGGGCCTCCGACGACTGCGCTGCGCGCACGCGGGCATGCCTGTGCCCTCTTCAGGGCACCCCGGTGTCCGCCGCCGCGCAGAACAGCCGTACCCACCCTCGCCCCGATACCGAGGAGCAGCCCGTAATGACGACTGTCGACAACCGACAGGACTTCAAGGTCGCCGACCTCTCCCTGGCCGAGTTCGGCCGCAAGGAGATCACCCTCGCCGAGCACGAGATGCCCGGCCTGATGGCGATCCGCAAGGAGTACGCCGAGGCGCAGCCGCTGGCCGGCGCCCGCATCACCGGCTCGCTGCACATGACCGTGCAGACGGCCGTCCTGATCGAGACCCTGGCCGCGCTCGGCGCCCAGGTGCGCTGGGCCTCCTGCAACATCTTCTCCACCCAGGACCACGCCGCCGCCGCGATCGCCGTCGGCCCGACCGGCACGCCGGAGAACCCGCAGGGCATCCCGGTCTTCGCCTGGAAGGGCGAGACGCTGGAGGAGTACTGGTGGTGCACCGAGCAGGCGCTGACCTGGCCGGACAGCCCCACCGGCGGCCCGAACATGATCCTGGACGACGGCGGTGACGCCACCCTCCTCGTCCACAAGGGCGTCGAGTACGAGAAGGACGGCAAGGTCCCGGACGTCGACACCGCCGAGTCCGACGAGCACCGCGTCATCCTCCAGCTGCTCCACCGCACCCTGGGCGAGAACCCCCAGAAGTGGACCCACCTGGCGTCCGAGATCCGCGGTGTCACCGAGGAGACCACGACCGGCGTCCACCGCCTGTACGAGATGCAGCGCGACGGCACCCTCCTGTTCCCGGCGATCAACGTCAACGACGCCGTCACCAAGTCGAAGTTCGACAACAAGTACGGCTGCCGCCACTCGCTCATCGACGGCATCAACCGCGCCACCGACGTCCTGATCGGCGGCAAGACCGCCGTCGTCTGCGGCTACGGCGACGTGGGCAAGGGTTGCGCCGAGTCCCTGCGCGGCCAGGGCGCCCGCGTGATCGTCACCGAGATCGACCCCATCTGCGCGCTGCAGGCGGCGATGGACGGCTACCAGGTCACGACCCTCGACGAGGTCATCGACAAGGCCGACATCTTCGTCACCACGACCGGCAACAAGGACATCATCATGGCCTCGGACATGGCCAAGATGAAGCACCAGGCGATCGTCGGCAACATCGGCCACTTCGACAACGAGATCGACATGGCCGGCCTCGCCAAGGTCCCCGGCATCGTCAAGGACGAGGTCAAGCCGCAGGTCCACACCTGGACCTTCCCGGACGGCAAGGTGATCATCGTGCTGTCCGAGGGCCGCCTGCTGAACCTGGGCAACGCCACCGGCCACCCGTCCTTCGTGATGTCCAACTCGTTCGCGGACCAGACCCTGGCCCAGATCGAGCTGTTCACCAAGCCCGACGAGTACCCGACCGGCGTCTACACGCTGCCCAAGCACCTGGACGAGAAGGTCGCCCGTCTCCACCTGGACGCGCTCGGCGTGAAGCTGACCAAGCTGCGCCCCGAGCAGGCCGCGTACATCGGTGTCGAGGTCGACGGCCCCTTCAAGTCGGACCACTACCGCTACTGAGGCGAGCGCTCCACTCCCTCGGCAGCAGCCGATCCACCGAGGCAGGCCCCCGCACCCCCGTGCCGGGGGCCTGCCCCTTTGGCCCGTACGTCCCCTCGCGCGCACGGGCCTCGGCCCGCGCGGCCGGACCAGCCCGTCACGACCGGACCGCTCGCGAGACCAGACCGCCCGTCAAGCCTCAGGACCCCGATGCCCCGCGGCCGCTATTCGCTCCTCGATCCGCACGATCACACCCCCCTCGCCCAAGAACACTTCCAGTGCGCCCCCGGCCCCTCCGGCTGGCGCTACGTCGCCCGGCGCACCACCCCCGCCGGTCACGACAGCGGCTCCGTCGACCTCACCCTCGACACGCTCGGCCGCCCCCTCCGCCTGGAGCTCCACGCCGGGGACTGGCAGGTCCGCGGCGCCGCCCTCGACGGCGTCACCTGGGTCCGCACGGACCCCACGGGGACCGAGGCCACCGAAGGCAACGTGCCCGCCCACGCCTTCACCGGGACATCCCCCGCGTTCCTCGTCGCCACCACCCGTCTGCTGCGCCTCACCCCTTCCGCCTCCGCGACCCGCGTACGCCTGGTGGCCCTCACGGACCCGGTCCTCGCCCCCCGCACCGTGGACCAGTCCTGGGCGCTGGTGAACAGAGAAACACACGCCACTGACAACGGCCCCCTGACCGTGGACGAGTACGAGGTCACCGCCTTGGACACGGGCGAACGGCACGCCGTGCACATCGCCGGCGACGTGGTCCTCGCGGCCCCCGGCGTCGAACTGGAGGACCTTGACTCCCCGCCGTCGACGTTCAGTTGACCGAGGCCGGACTAGGCGGGTGGAACGAACCCGGTGGACGGCCGCGTGCCGGACCGGTCCTCAGCGGACCGGTCCCCGGCGGGCGGGTCCTGCGACACCGGGTGATAGGGCTCCGAGGGCTCCGGGCGATAGCGCGATGCCTCCTGGGGCCCGGGCGTGGGCATCCCGCTGGGGGCGACACTCGGACGGTCGCCTGCCGACGGTGCCGCGGCGAAGGCGCGGCGGGCCTCCCGCGTCTGCCGCTCGTGCAGCACGGCGGCGAGGTAGGCGGCGGGCGGGACACCCGGCGGCACCGGCGCGCCCGTGCGGGCCGCCACCTCCGTCGCGAGCCGCTGCGCCATGCTCCAGCCGACCTGCGGATCGAGGGTCTGCATGCGCGTGAGGTACTGACGGACGGAGAGCCACAGCCCGTCCGGCACGGCCGACAGATCGAGTGCCGAGAACCGCCCCGCCAGCCATGGCGGAGGCGGCGGAACAAATCCCGTCCGCGCTTCCGGCACCCGTTCCCGTACGACGAGCGTGCCGGCGAAGACGTCACCGAGCCGCCGCCCGCGCGCGGAGACGAGCGACGCGACGACGGCGACCACGCCGAGCGTCAGCAGGATCTCGATGACACCGATGAGACCCCGCACCAGGGCGTGCCGGAACCGGATCGGCCCCCCGTCGTCCCGCACCACCCGCAACCCGCAGGCCAGCTTCCCGAGCGAGCGCCCATGGCTGAGCGTCTCGACCGCGATCGGCCCGCCGACCAGCAGCAACACGAACAACGCGACCGACAGCGCGGCCTGTGCCGCCTCGTCCAGCGACGCCGTCGCGGCCACCACACCGATCGTCACGACGATGTACGCGACCACGGCCACCGCCAGATCCAGCAGCACGGCCAGGGCCCTGCTGGGCAGCTTCGCGGGGCGCAGCTCCAGCGCCACCGCCTCGCCCGTCACCAGCTCACTCACGCCGACCGTCCTTCCCTGACCTGCCCCTTGAGCGGCCAGTCTGCCAAGCTGAGGGCGCGTAGCGCCGCAGTACGACAAGCTGACGTCCACCAGGAACCGCCGACGAACAGCCGGGGAGCAGGAAAGCAGATGGACCTCGACGTCTTCGTCACCGCCCACCGGGCGGAGTGGGAGCGCCTCGACACCCTGCTGGGCCGGCAACGCCGCCTCACAGGTGCCGAGGCCGACGAACTCGTCGTCCTCTACCAGCGTGCGGCCACCCATCTGTCCCTGATCCAGTCCAGCGCCCCCGACCCCCAGCTGACGGGCCGCCTCAGCCAGCTCGTGGCCCGCGCGCGCAGCGCCGTCACCGGCACCCGCCGCGCGTCGTGGCGCGACGTGACCCGCTTCTTCGCGCACAGCTTCCCGGCCGCGGTCTACCGCTGCCGCCACTGGTGGGTACCGACCGCGCTCCTGTCCACGCTGGTGGCGGTCCTCCTGGGGTGGTGGATCGGAACCCACCCCGCCGTGCAGGCCACCATCGCGGCCCCCAGCCAGCTCCGGGAACTGACCCGCCCCGGCGGGCAGTACGAGACGTACTACTCCAGCCATCCGGCGGCGTCGTTCGCGGCCCAGGTCTGGACGAACAACGCATGGGCGGCAGCGCTCTGCCTGATCCTCGGCGTCTTCCTCGGCCTGCCCGTGCTCTGGATCCTCTTCCAGAACATGCTCAACCTCGGCGTCGGCATCGGCCTGATGTCGTCGGCAGGACGCCTGGACACCTTCCTCGGACTGATCCTCCCGCACGGTCTGCTGGAACTCACGGCGGTCTTCGTCGCCGCCGGCACCGGCCTCCGCCTCGGCTGGACCCTGATCGACCCGGGCCCCCGCACCCGGCGCTCCGCCCTGGCGGAAGAAGGCCGCGCGGCCATCGGGATGGCGATAGGCCTCGCGCTGGTCCTTTTCGTGTCCGGCGCCATCGAAGGGTTCGTCACCCCCTCGGGACTGCCCACCTGGGCACGCATCAGCATCGGCGTCCTCGCCGAGGTGGCCTTCCTCGTCTACGTCTATGTCGTCGGCGGCCGTGCCGCGCGTGAGGGCGATACGGGTGATGTCGAGCAGGCCGAGCGCAGCGCGACCGTGCCGACCGCCGCGTGATGTGCGTACGGGCCTGATGAGCTGCTAGTCTCCTCTTCGCCCCGCGAGAGCCGTTGACACGACGCGAGCGGGGAGGTAGATTCGAACAGTTGCCTGGAGGCGGACCCAGTCCGATCCGGGTAGGTTGAGAACCTATCTGCTTCGGTGGAACATCGATTCCCGAGAAGCCTCTCCCGATAAATCGGAAAAGAACGGCCGGTCAATCTGGCCCAAGACTTCTGATAAAGTCGGAACCGCTGGAAAGGGAAACGCGGAAGCGGGAACCTGGAAAGCACCGAGGAAATCGGGTCGGAAAGATCTGATAGAGTCGGAAACGCAAGACCGAAGGGAAGCGCCCGGAGGAAAGCCCGAGAGGGTGAGTACAAAGGAAGCGTCCGTTCCTTGAGAACTCAACAGCGTGCCAAAAATCAACGCC
>NZ_JBHTWG010000006.1:173405-295325 GCF_042792555.1 Streptomyces sp. NPDC056628 | reverse complement strand
GTCTTCGCGGCAGGGCGGGCAGCCGCAAGGCCGGTGTCCTGGCGGGAAGGCTCCCGGCCGGGCAAGTCGATCAGCGGCTTCAAACGTATGCACTCCCGGTTCGTGGCCCTGCGCGTCCGCCCGGCCGGACGCGGGGCCCGGCAGGCCAACAATGGCCCTGAGCTGCCCGAACGCTGGCTGCTGGCCGAGTGGCCTGCCGGTGAGAGCGAACCGGTGCAGTTCTGGCTCTCCAGCCTGCCCTCCGGGATGCCACTGGCCACTCTGGTCCGGCTGGCCAAGCTCCGCTGGCGCATCGAGCATGACTACCGCGAGATGAAACAGGCCCTGGGACTGACCCACTTCGAGGGCCGCACCTGGAGCGGCTGGCATCACCACGTCACCCTGGTCTCGGCCGCCCACGCCTTCTGCACCCTGCAAAGACTGGCACGAGACCCAAAAGATCCGGCGCCAGTCTGAGTCTCTACCGGATCGTCCGCGAACTGCAGACACTCCTCGCCACCTGGACCGGCGCGTGTCCCACCTGCCACCGCGACATACCCACACCCATACGAACCTGACCAAGCCCTACTAGGGGGTGTCTAGAAGAAGTCGGCCCACGGCTGGTCCCAGATCTGCTTGACGCACAGGACCAGGAACAGCAGTCCGGCGATCGTCAGCATGACGTTGCTGAGCACGCCGTTGCGCCAGGGGGCGGGGGTGCGGCCGGAGTTGAGCAGCCAGAGCAGGGTGCCCGCGAGGAACGGCAGGAAGGCCGCGCCCAGCACGCCGTAGAGGATGATCAGGCGGAAGGGCTGGCCCTGGAACAGCAGGACGATGGGCGGGAAGGTCAGCCACAGCAGGTACGCGCGGAACGGCCAGGAGCGTTCGCGGGCGCCGGAGGCGACCTCCTCGCCCTTCTGCGCGGCCTCGCCCCGGTAGCGGGCGACGAAGTCCGCGAACATCAGGCTCACGCCGTGCCAGACGCCGATCAGGGAGGTGTAGGAGGTGGCGAAGAAGCCGATCAGGAAGAACTTGGCGGTGGCCGTGCCGTACTCGTCCTCCAGGATGTCGCCGAGCTGGAGCAGCCCCTTGTCGCCGCTCGCGATGGCCACGTTCGCCGAGTGCAGCAGTTCCGCGCCGACGAAGAGCATCGCGACGACGAAGATGCCCGTCGTGAGGTAGGCGACCCGGTTGTCGAGCCGCATCACCTTCATCCAGCCGGTGTCCGTCCAGCCCTTGGCGTTGACCCAGTAGCCGTACGCGGCCAGCGTGATGGTGCCGCCGACGCCGCCGATCAGGCCGAGGGTGTTGAGGATCGAGTCCTTCTCGTCGGGCAGGACGGGCAGCAGGCCCGCGAAGGCGTCCCCGAGGTTCGGCGTGACGCGGATCGCCAGGTAGACGGTGACGACGAACATGACGCCCACCAGGACGGTCATGACCTTCTCGAACACCGCGTACTTGTTGAACCAGACGAACACCAGGCCGGTCAGGCCGCAGGCGATCGCCCACCACTCCAGGTCCATCACGTCCGGGAACAGCGCCTGCAGGGGCAGGGCGCTCGACGACATCGCCGCCGCGCCGTAGACGAAGCCCCAGATCACGACGTACGCGGCGAAGAACCAGGTGGTCCAGCGGCCGAGGCTCGCCCAGCCGTCGAAGAGGGTGCGGCCGGTGGACAGGTGCCAGCGTCCGGCGGCCTCGGCGAGGGAGATCTTGACCAGGCAGCCGATGACCGCGGCCCAGAGCAGGGTGTAGCCGAAGTTGCTGCCCGCGATCAGTGTGGCGACCAGGTCTCCGGCGCCGACACCGGTCGCGGCGACGACGATGCCGGGGCCGATATAGCGCCAACTGGACTTGCGGGGGCGGGCGTCCGCCGCGCCGACCGGTGATGCCTCTGTGCTTCCCGTGGTGTCCGCCATGCAGGTCAAGTAAGCGCATGGACGCCGGGGCGACAAGAGGGCGTGCCGCGATCTGCACCCGATGTCCGCACCGGCGCTACGAGCCCGCCTCGGGGCCGCTCAGCCGTACTGGAGCCGTACGCTCGTCCCGCCCGGCTCGTCGCGGACGTCCACGTAGGCGCACACCTGACGGGCGAACCACAGGCCCCCGCCCTGCCCGGGTGCGGTGTCCCGCGGCGGCACGAAACCCGCCAGCGGGTCGTCGACGCGGCGCACGGGCCGCAGTTCGCAGACGCAGGCCGGGCCGTCGGTCCACAGGAGCGTCCGGTCGACGGGGCCGAGGGCGGCGGCCGCCTCGACGACGGCCTTGGTGAACAACTCCGCCTCGGCCGTGGCCAGCCCCTGCCCGGTGGCCCAGGTGCGCACGGCACCGGCGGCGGGGGCCGGGCCGGGCACAGGCTCGGCGCCGGCGGGCGGCGTCGGCAGCGGTACGGCGTCCAGTTCGGCGGCGATCCGCAGCGGGTCCTCGTACACCGCGCAGTCCGGGTGGGTGCGGCGGGCGGCGGCGACGACGGTGGCGCCGGCGACCCGGGTGTCGTAGGCGCACAGCGCGGTGGTGGCGTGGGGCGCGAACAGCAGGTTGGCGAGGGCCTCGTAGCGGATCCACTCGGCGCTCTCCCGGGGCGAGCGGCCTGCCCGGCCGCCCCACACCGGTTCCATCAGCAGGTGGATCCGGCCGCCGGGGCCGGCGTGCGCGGCGAGGTAACCGGCGCCCTGGGCGATCGCGTTGGCGGCGGACCCCGTGTACCACTCGGTGTGCTGGAGCAGTCCGATGTCGCCGGCCCCGGGGCCGAGGGCGTCGCGCAGCAGGTCCAGGTTGCCGGGGGCGGCGATGACCACGGGCGGCGGTTCGTGCGGCGCGGCGAGTCCCTCGGCGACGAAGGGGAGCGCCTGGGCCAGGAACTCGTCGTCGGAGCCGAAGACGGCCATGCGGTGGTCGAACGGGCTGGATCCGGGTCCGGCCGGAGAGGTCATCGGCGGGCTCTCCTGACGTCCTGGGGAGGCCGGGGGGAGCCGGAGGGCGCGCCGGTCCCCGCCGCCGTCGCTCCACCCGGTCCCCCCCCCTTGCGCGGACCCTCACCCTTCCCGGGCCGCGCGCCGCCGCGCACGCCGGGATCACACCGGCGGGTGGAATTCGCCCGGGAACGCGCCGGGCGCATGCCGCACGCGTACACTGCGCGGCCCATTTTCGGCCTGTTCCGGGCATCGGCCGGTTCTCCACTCTTGAACTGTTCATGCCATGCCCCGACCATGAGCCCCGCACCCCGCACCACGTCGTACGTCGCACTGAACCCCACCCCCACTCCTCCAAGGAGACTTCATGCGACTTCGCACACGCGGCCCGGGCGCGCGTGGCGGCAGACGGGCCGCCGCACTCGCCGCCCTGCTCTCCCTCGCCCTCGCGGCACCCCTGACCGAAACCGTCTCCGCGTCCGCCGACAGCGCCGCGAAGGCCGCCCCCTCCGCCGACGACATCCGTCAGTACGAGGTCCGGCTGCACGCGACCGCCGCCGACCGCACGGCACTCCAGCGCACCGGCGTGAGCGTGGACTCCGCCGACGACCACGGCGTCGTCGTCTCCGGCCGCCCCGGCCAGATCAGGAAGCTGAGGGCGCTCGGCTACGACGTCACCCCGCTCGGCGCGGTCCCCGACCGGTCGGCCGGCGAGGACGACGTACGGCTCTACGACTTCCCCACCGCCGACTCGCGCTATCACAACTACGCGGAGATGACGAGCGAGATCAACGCGATCGTCGCGGCCCACCCGTCCATCGCGAGCCGCCGCGTCATCGGCACGTCCTACCAGGGCCGTGACATCGTCGCCGTCAAGATCAGCGACAACGTCGGCACCGACGAGGCCGAGCCCGAGGTGCTGTTCACGCACCACCAGCACGCCCGTGAGCACCTCACCGTCGAGATGGCGCTCTACCTGCTGCGCGAACTGACCTCCGGCTACGGCGGCGACGCGCGGGTCACCGGGCTGGTGAACAGCCGGGAGATCTGGATCGTGCCCGACCTCAACCCGGACGGCGGCGAGTACGACATCGCCACCGGCTCCTACCGGTCGTGGCGCAAGAACCGGCAGCCCAACTCCGGTTCCTCCGCCGTCGGCACCGACCTCAACCGCAACTGGGCCTACCGCTGGGGCTGCTGCGGCGGCTCCTCCGGGTCGGCGTCCTCCGAGACCTACCGGGGCGCCTCCGCCGAGTCGTCCCCCGAGGTGAGGGTCGTCGCCAACTTCGTGCGCAGCCGGATCGTCGGCGGGAAGCAGCAGATCACGGCCGGCATCGACTTCCACACCTACAGCGAGCTGGTGCTGTGGCCGTTCGGCTACACGTACTCCGACACCACCACCGGGATGACGGCCGACGACCGCAACGCCTTCGCCGCCGTCGGCCGCAGGATGGCGGCCAGCAACGGGTACACGGCCGAGCAGGCCAGCGACCTCTACATCACCGACGGGTCGATCGACGACTGGCTCTGGGGCGACCAGCGGATCTTCTCGTACACCTTCGAGATGTACCCGCGGTCCGGCGGCGGGGGCTTCTACCCGCCCGACGAGGTCATCGAGCGGGAGACCTCCCGCAACCGGGACGCCGTGCTCCAACTGCTGGAGAACGCGGACTGCATGTACCGGTCCATCGAGAAGGAAGCCCAGTACTGCTCCTAGGAGTTACTCCTTCCCGGCCGCGGCGGCCTCGGTCTCCTCGGCCGCGCCCTCCTCGAAGTAGGCGTCGAGGACGGCGTCCAGCTGCTCGTCCCACTCCGTGAAGCGGCTCCTGGCCGTCGCCTCGATCTCGATCGGGTACCAGCGGCGGTCAGGAGTGTGCACCGTGACGGTGAACCGCTTCCCGAAGCGCGGGGACTCCGTCTCGACGGCGGCGACCTCGTCCCAGCGGAACTCGCACTCCTGGTCGTCCAGGCGGAGCCGGACTCCCCGGTGGTCGGCGACGATCCGCGCCCGGCGGTCGGCGGCCTCGAAGACCGGGCCGTCCACGGGCACCTCGTCGGCCGCGTCCTCTGGGGCGTCCGCGCTCTCGTCGGTCTCCTCGGCGGCGGCCTCCTCGGACACCGTCTCGCCGGGGTCCGCCGCGGCCGTGTCGCCCTTCTCCAGCGGGCCCTTGGGGGCGGCGGACGCGGGCGGGGTGAGCCCGGGGACGAAGGCCGGGTCGAACCCGGCGCCTTCCAGGGGCTGGCTGCCTGAACCTATGCGCTGCTCCACAGCCGAGCAGTATGGTCGACAACCCTGTGCTCCGCGCAACCAGCCCCCGCATCGTTACCGAACCCGCGAGGTGCGCGGACTACACGAACAGGCTGAGCACCGCGGCCACCGCGAACCCGGCCAGCGACAGGACGCTCTCCAGCACCGTCCACGACTTCAGCGTGTCCCGCTCGGTGATGCCGAAGTACTTGGCCACGATCCAGAATCCGCCGTCGTTGACGTGCGAGGCGAAGATCGAGCCGGCCGAGACGGCCATGATGACCAGGGCGACGAACGCCTGCGAGTGATGGCCCTCGGAGAGCAGGGGCGCGACGATGCCCGCCGTGGTGACGATGGCGACCGTCGCGGAGCCCTGCGCGACCCGCAGCACCAGCGAGATCAGGTACGACAGCACGATGACCGGCAGACCCACGTCGTTGAAGGTGTCCGACAGGGCCTGGGCGACGCCGCTGGCCTTGAGGACGGCGCCGAAGACACCGCCCGCGCCGACGACCAGCAGGATGTTGCCGACCGGCTTCAGCGACGAGGTCGACACCGTCTCCAGGGACTTGCGGGACCAGCCGCGCCGGATGCCCAGCAGGTAGTACGCGAGGAGCAGGGCGATCGTCAGGGCCACGAACGGGTGCCCGAAGAACTCGATCACCGAGCGGGTGGTGGACGGGTCCAGGCCGATCGAGGAGAACGTCGCGGCGAGGATCAGCACCAGCGGCGTGCCGATGATCCCGAGGACCGTGCCGAGCGGCACGGGGGCCTCCCGGGGCTCCACGCCGGCCGCCCGCTGCTCGGCGAGGACCGACTGCCGGGCCTCCTCCGCCGCCTCGACCATGTCCTGCGGCACGGCGACGAAGAGGCGCCGCCCGATCCAGGCCGCGTACGCCCACGCGGCCAGCACCGCGGGGATGCCGCAGACGACGCCCATGAGGATGACCCAGCCCAGCTCGACGTGGAGCAGACCGGCCGCGGCCACCGGGCCGGGGTGCGGGGGCAGGAAGGCGTGGGTCATCGACAGGCCCGCGAGGAGCGGCAGGCAGTACAGCAGGATCGACTTGCCGGAGCGCTTGGCGGCGGCGTAGACGAGCGGCGCGAGGACGAAGATGCCGACGTCGAAGAAGACCGGGATGCCGAAGATCAGACCGGTCACGCCCATCGCGAGCGGGGCCCGCCGTTCCCCGAAGAGCCGCAGCAGACGGGAGGCCAGCACCTCGGCGCCGCCGCTGACTTCGAGGATGGCGCCGAGCATGGTGCCGAGGCCGATGATGATGGCGACATGGCCGAGGATGCCGCCCATGCCGGACTCGATGGTGGAGACCGCGTCGGACCGCTGGACGGTGCCGAAGAGTTCGGTGACGGACAGGCCGGCCATCAGGCCGACGGCTATGGAGACCGCGAGCAGCGCGACGAAGGGCTGGAGCCGCACCTTGATGATCAGGTAGAGCAGCAGCGCGATGCCGAGGGCGGCGACCGTGAGCAGTCCGGCCGTGCCGTCGACGAGGTGCAGCAGACCGCCGGTGTGCGGGGGTGTCTCGGGGGCCTGCGCGGCGAGCGGAAGGAGCGAAGGGGGCATTCGGGGGTCCTCGGGGTGAGTGCATCCGGCTTTCGGGCAGGGGGCATCGCGGCACGGCGTCGCGGGGGTGGGCGGACACCGTGCCGTGCGGGGGGTGGGGCGGGGGGTGCGAGCCGGGCGTCAGCCGAGGACGGCCAGCGCGTCGATCTCGATGAGGAGACCCGCGGGCAGACCGACGTACACGGTCGTGCGGGCGGCGGGCGGCTGGGTGAGGCCCTGCTCCTCGAAGTAGGCGTTGTAGAGCGCGTTCATCTCGGCGAAGTGGTCCACGTCCGTCAGGTAGACGCGGATCATCATGACGTCGTCCCAGGAGGCGCCGCCCTCCTCGAGGATCGCCTTGACGTTGGCGAGCGTCTGGAGGGTCTGCTCGCGCAGGGTGGGGCCGGCGGGCGTGGGGGCCTGGCCCTCGACGGCGGGGAGGAAGCCCACCTGACCGGCGACCTGGAGGATGTTGCCCTTGCGCACGCCGTGGGAGAACTGGGCGGGCGGGGTGGTGTGGGTCTTCGGGGTGAGCGCGGTCTTGTCGGTCACGGGGTGTCCTTCGCTGGGGTTCTGCCGGAGTACTCGCCGCTGATGGTGTCCGCGGTGCGGCGCACGAGCGGGAGCAGGGTGAGGAGTTCGTCGGCGGTGACGACCACGTTGGGCGCGGACACCGACATCGCGGCGGCGACCCGGCCGTCCGCGCCGCGGATCGGCGCCGCGACGCAGTTGATGGACTCCTCGTGGCCGCCGAGGTCGGTGGCCCAGCCCTGTTCGCGGACCTTGTCCAACTCCCTCAGGAAGGCGGGGGCGTTGGGGGTGGAACGGGACGTGTACATGGGGTAGTCGAGCTGTTCGGCGAGGGCCCGCCGCTCATGCTCGGGCAGGTCGGCGAGGAGCAGCTTGGCGACGGCCGCGACGGTGATGGCGACGGGCTTGCCGATCCGCGAGTACATCCGCACGGGGTAGCGGCTCTCGACCTTGTCGATGTAGAGCACCTCGTCCTCCTCGTACACGGCGAGGTGCACGGTGTGCCCGCACTGCTCGTTCAGCCGGACCAGGTGGGGGTGGGCGATGCCGCGGATGTCGAGGTTCTCCATCGCCTCCTGGGCGAGGGCGATGAGGCGGGCGCCGAGCCGGTAGCGCTGGTCGGACTGCCGGTAGACCATGCCGTGTTCGTGCAGGGTGCGCAGCAGCCGCAGCGCGGTGGACTTGTGGACGCCGAGCCGCTCGGCGACCTTGCCCAGGTCGGCGGGGCCCTCGGCGAGCAGCGGCAGGATGCTCAGCGCGCGGTCGACGGTCTGGCTCATGGCGTGGGTACCTCCTCGTCGGCCCGGTCCGTGGCGTGGGTCCGGCCGGGGCCGAGTCGAAGTTTCTCCCACCCGGCGTCGTCGAGGGCCACCAGGCCGTCGGCGGTGTCGCGGGCGGGGGGCGCGGCGAGGTCGGCGGGGCTGGTGAGGGTGGCGGCGGCCCACAGGTGCCCGTGGCGCAGCCGGTCGCGCGGGGGGAGGCCGCGCAGGGTGGCGGAGAGGAACCCGGCGGCGAAGGCGTCCCCGGCCCCGGTCGCGGCGGCGACCCGGACCCTGGGGGCCGGCACGTACACGGCCGGACGCGTGGCGCCGTCGAACAGGGTCGCGCCGCGCGGGCCGTCCTTCACCACCAGCAGCGGTGGCTGCGGCAGCGCCGCGCGGACCGCCTCCGGGCCCCCCGTGACGCCCCAGGCCTCCTGCGCCTCGTCCACGCCCACGAACACGAGGTCCGCGGCGCGGGCGAGGTCCAGCAGCACCGGCCCGCCGGCGTCCCGCCACAGGCCGGGCCGGTGGTTGACGTCGAAGGAGACGAGCGGGCGGTCCTCGCGGGGTGCGGTCAGTTCACGCAGCAGGCCCAGGCAGGTGTCCGACAGCGCGGCGGTGATCCCGGACAGGTGCAGGACGCGTCCCGCGCGCACGGCGTCGAGGTCGACGTTCTCCGCGGACATGGCGGACGCCGCCGATCCGGCCCGGTAGTAGGCGACCTCGTGCGCGTCGGTGGCACGGTCGCCGGCGGTGCGGAAGTAGACGCCGGTCGGGCGGGCCGGGTCGCGGCGCACGGCCGAGACGTCGACGCCGTGGCCGCCGATGGTCTCCACGAGGTGGTCGCCGAAGCCGTCGGCCCCCACCCGGCTCACCCAGCGCACCCGGTGCCCGGCGGCGGCGAGCCCGCAGGCCACGTTGGACTCGGCGCCGCCGATGGCCCGCTCGAACGAGGGGACGTCGGCGAGGCGTCCCGGCCGCGACGGCAGGAACGTGACCATGGACTCGCCGAGCGCGACGACGTCCACGACGCCGGGGGCATCGCAGGGTCCGGTGAGGGTCACGATCGTCGTAGCTCCAGACCTTGGGCGGGTGGGGTCTGCGGTTCCGTTGACCCGCGGTTGGCCGAGATGTTAGACAGCCACAAGCGAAATACGCAATGAGTGTTGCACTCACTGCAACGCCACTGATCAGGGAGGTTCCATGGGGAACGAGGCGCTGGCCCGCCTGTCCGAGGAACGCGTCGACCACCGCTTCAAGGGCCTCCCGCCCGACGCCGACGGCCTGACCGTCGGGGAGCTGGCCGCCCAGCGGCGCAACCTCTTCACGGACGGCTTCACCACCCCGGTGCTCACGCTCTCCGCCGAGCGCCTGGAGCACAACCTCGCCCTGATGGAGACATACGCCGACCGCCACGGTCTGGCGTTCGCCCCGCACGGCAAGACCTCGATGGCGCCGCATCTGTTCCAGCGGCAGATCGAGCGCGGCGCCTGGGGCATCACCCTCGCCGTGCCCCACCAGGTGCGGGTGGCCCGGGCGTTCGGCGTCCGGCGGATCTTCCTCGCCAACGAGCTCGTGGACGCGTCCGCCCTGCGCTGGATCGCCGGTGAGCTGACCGACCCGGACTTCCGCCTCGTCTGCTACGTCGACTCCGTGTCCGGCGTACGGCTCATGGACGCCGCGCTGCGGGCCGCCGCGGCCGGCCGGCCCCTGGACGTCGTGGTGGAGCTGGCGGCCGGCGAGGGCGCGCGCACCGGCGTCCGTACGGACGCGGAGTGCGCGGCCGTCGCGGACGCGGTGGCCGCCACGGACACGCTGCGCCTGGTCGGGGTCGCCGGGTACGAGGGCGAGGTCCCGGGGGCGGACCCGGAGCGGGTGCGCGCCTGGCTGCGCCGGCTGGTGGCGCTGGCGGTCTCCTTCGACAAGGCGGGCCGGTTCGCGGGCCTGGACGAGATCGTCGTCAGCGCGGGCGGCAGCGCCTGGTTCGACGCGGTGGCCGACGTGTTCGCCGAGATCCCCGGACTCTCCGTGCCTGTGCTGAAGCTGCTGCGCTCGGGCGCGTACGTCTCGCACGACGACGGCCACTACCGCGAGCTCACCCCGTTCAACCGGGTCCCCCGGGAAGGCGCCCTGGAGCCCGCCTTCCGGCTGTGGGCGCAGGTCGTCTCCCGCCCCTCCCCCGGCCAGGCCTTCGTCAACGCCGGCAAACGCGACGCGGCGTACGACCTCGATCTGCCGGTCGCCCAGGTGGTCCGCCGGGACGGCGCCGAACGCCCCGCCACCGGCGTCACCGTGACCGCGCTGTCCGACCAGCACGGCTGGCTGGAGACGACCGGGGAGGCGGACCTGGAGGTCGGTGACTGGCTCGGGCTGGGGCTGTCCCACCCGTGCACGGCGTTCGACAAGTGGCAGCTGATCCCGCTCGCCGAGGCGGACGGGACGGTCGTCGACTACATCCGCACGTTCTTCTGAGGAGGGGCCGGTCGTGGAAGAGCTCGTCATCCGGGACGCCGACGTCGTCGACGGCAGCGGCGGTCCGTCCTACCGCGCCGACGTGGTCGTGGACCGCGGCAGGATCGTGTCGATCGTCCGGGAGGCCGCCGCGGCCGGCTGCCAGCGGCCGAAGGCGCGCCGCGAGCTGGACGCGGAGGGGCTGGTCCTCTCCCCCGGCTTCGTCGACATGCACGCCCACAGCGACCTGGCGCTGCTGCGGGACCCCGACCACAGCGCCAAGGCCGCCCAGGGCGTCACCCTGGAGGTGCTCGGCCAGGACGGGCTGTCGTACGCGCCCGTCGACGACCGCACCCTGGGCGAGGTGCGGCGCGCGATCGCCGGCTGGAACGGCTCCGGCGAGGACATCGACTTCGACTGGCGGTCCGTCGGCGAGTACCTGGACCGGCTCGACCGGGGCATCGCGGTGAACGCCGCCTACCTCGTCCCGCAGGGCACGGTCCGGGCGCTCGTCGTCGGCTGGGAGGACCGGGAGGCGACGCCCGCCGAGCTCGACCGGATGCGCGCCCTGGTCGCTGAGGGCCTGGAGCAGGGCGCGGTCGGCCTGTCGTCGGGGCTGACGTACACGCCCGGCATGTACGCGCGGGACGCCGAACTGACCGAGCTGTGCCGGGTCGTCGCCCGGTACGGCGGCTACTACTGCCCGCACCACCGCTCCTACGGGGCCGGGGCGCTGCAGGCGTACGAGGAGATGGTGGCGCTGACCCGGGAGGCGGGCTGCGCGCTGCATCTTGCCCACGCCACCATGAACTTCGGCGTGAACCGGGGCCGCGCCCCGGAGCTGCTGTCCCTGCTGGACAAGGCGCTCGACGAGGGCGCCGACATCAGCCTCGACACCTACCCCTACACCCCCGGCTGCACGACCCTGGTCGCCCTGCTGCCGAGCTGGGCGAGCGAGGGCGGGCCCGAGGCGGTCCTCGCGCGGCTCGCGGACGACGCGACGGCCGAGCGGATCCGGCACCATCTGGAGGTCGTCGGGGCGGACGGCTGCCACGGCGTGCCCGTCGAGTGGGAGACCGTCGAGATCTCGGGGGTGGGCGAGCCCGCGCTGGCGGACCACGTCGGCCGCACGGTCCGGGAGACGGCGGACGCGCGCGGCGAGGAACCCTGGACGACCGCGCGCCGGCTGCTCCTGGAGGACCGCCTCGGCACGACGATCCTGCAGCACGTCGGCCATGAGGAGAACGTCCGGGCGATCATGCGGCACCGCGTGCACACGGGCGGTTCCGACGGCATCCTGCAGGGCAGCAAGCCGCATCCGCGCGCGTACGGCACCTTCCCGCACTATCTCGGCCACTACGTACGGGAGTTGGGGGTGCTGTCGCTCGAGGAGTGCGTGGCCCGTCTGACCTCGCGTCCGGCGGCGCGGCTGCGGCTGCCGGACCGGGGCCTGGTCCGCGAGGGGTACCGGGCGGACCTGGTGCTGTTCGACCCGGAGACGGTGGCGGCGGGCTCCACGTTCGCGGAGCCGCGCACGCCACCGACGGGTATCCCGCATGTGCTCGTGGACGGCCGTTTCGTCATCGAGGACGGCCGCCGCACGGACGTACTGGCGGGACGGGCGGTCCGCAGGACCGGCTAGCCGATCCGCGTCGCGCCGGTCACGGCCTGGGCAGGACGCAGCCGCTCGCGTTCAGGTTCAGCTTGTTGCCGGTGCCGAAGCAGGCGGGGATCTGGTACGTCTGCTGGGCGTAGTTGATGCCCTGGCGGACGGTGACCTTGCCGTTCTCGTCGACCTCGCACGGGTTGTTGACCGTGCAGGACTGGCCGTCCTCGTTGCCGGTGTTGTTGACGGCGACGACCCGCTTGGTGGCCTGGTCGATCACCGGGGAGCCGGAGGTGCCGCCGATGGTGTTGCAGGCGGAGGTGTAGCGGACCGAGTCCTTGAAGGTCCAGTCGCCTTCCTTCAGGCGGTACGCGAAGCCGTCGACGTTGCAGTTGTACAGCCGCTTCCAGTAGCCGGAGGCGACGGTGATGGCGGTGCCGGCGGCCGGGCGGGTGTCGGACACGGTCAGCGCGCTGATCCCGTACGCGCTCTTGATCTGCGCGTACGTGGTGGTGAGCTGGTAGATCGACACGTCCGTGTCGGTCATCGTGCCGTAGGCGATCTTGCTGGCCCGCAGGGTGGCGACCCTGGAGCCGGACGCGTTCAGCAGGCTGAAGGTCCTGCTGGACGCCCGGTCGACGACGACCTGGCCGGGTCCCGGCATGCCGGTCTCCAGACAGTGGCCGTTCGACATGACGAGCGCCGGGTCGCTGTCCTGCGACTTCGGGAAGCGCACGACGGAGCCGGAGCAGTTGCTGAGTGCCACGGTGCCGGCGAAGTCGGCGGCCCGGACGGACGGCTTGAGCGCCTGTTCGAGACCGGCCGTGACGGAGGCGACGGTGTCCCGGACCACCGAGGTGACCGAGCCCGTTCCGGCACCCTTGCCGAAGGACGGCGCGGTGTCCGCGGGAGCCGCGGCCACGGGTGCGGCGCCGGCCCCGGCCATCGCCAGGGCGAGGAGGGTGGCGCCGAGAGGTTTTCTCATGTGGGGGTCCCCTCATACGAGGAGGGTGACCGGAGAATCTCCGGCCACCCGCGCTTTTGTCATGCGCATTCTCACTCAAGAGAGAGGCCCCGACAAGGACTTGACGACCGATGGGTCCGGGTCGTAGAGCTTTCCCTACCACCGGGTAGGGGAGGTTTCGGCGCGGTGGCGCAGGACCTCCACGGGAGGGTGGCCGGATCCCCACAGTCGGCCCGGCGGCGCCTCCCGCCGTTCCCCCGTCCGGCCGTACGCGGGCCGCCCCGCGGTCTCACGTGGCGGAAAACACGGGCCTTCGCCCGGGGCGCGGCCGTAAGCTCCCAGGCATGCAGGTGATCCAGTCGACCAAGCTCGCCAACGTCTGTTACGAGATCCGGGGCCCGGTGCTCGAGGAGGCGATGCGGCTCGAGTCGGCAGGGCATCGGATCCTCAAGCTGAACACCGGCAACCCGGCGGCGTTCGGGTTCGAGTGCCCGCCCGAGATCCTGGAGGACGTCCTCCGCAACGTGTCGTCGGCCCATGGCTACGGCGACGCGAAGGGCCTGCTGGCCGCACGCCGGGCCGTCGTCATGCACAACCAGACCCTCGGCATCGAGACCGACGTCGAGCACGTCTTCATCGGCAACGGCGTCTCCGAGCTCATCGTCATGGCGATGCAGGGGCTCCTCGACGACGGGGACGAGGTGCTCGTCCCGGCGCCGGACTATCCCCTGTGGACCGCCGCCGTGTCCCTGTCCGGCGGCACCGCCGTGCACTACCGGTGCGACGAGCAGTCCGACTGGATGCCCGACCTCGCCGACGTCGAGCGCAAGGTCACCGACCGCACCAAGGCCATCGTCATCATCAACCCCAACAACCCGACGGGGGCCGTGTACGACGAGGCCGTCCTGCGCGGGCTGACGGACATCGCGCGACGGCACAACCTCCTCGTCTGCTCCGACGAGATCTACGACAAGATCCTCTACGACGGCGCCACCCACACCCCGACCGCCGCCGTCGCCCCCGACCTGCTGACCCTCACCTTCAACGGCATGTCCAAGGCGTACCGGGTGGCCGGCTACCGGGTGGGCTGGATGGCGATCTCGGGCCCGCGCGCGCACGCCGACTCCTACATCGAGGGCCTGACCATCCTCGCGAACATGCGGCTGTGCGCGAACATGCCCGGCCAGCACGGGGTCGTCGCCGCCCTCAGCGGCCGGCAGACCATCGACGACCTGGTGCTGCCCGGCGGGCGGCTCAAGGAGCAGATGGACGTCGCCTACGAGCTGCTGACCGCCATCCCGGGCGTCAGCTGCGTCCGCCCGAAGGGCGCGCTCTACCTCTTCCCGCGCCTGGACCCCAAGGTCTTCAAGATCAAGGACGACCGGCGGATGGTCCTGGACCTGCTGCGCCGCGAGAAGATCATGGTCGTGCAGGGCACCGGCTTCAACTGGCCGGAGCCGGACCACTTCCGGGTGGTGACCCTGCCGACGACCACGGACCTGCGGGACGCGATGGGCCGGATCGGCCGCTTCCTCGACGGGTACGGCCAGCCGTGACCGTACGTACATGTACGGTCCACTTTTTGCATTCAGCTCAACTTTAGACGAGATCCAAGCTAGGATGGCTTCCTGTCACCGCACAGGAGGCCATCCCCCATGTACGAACCGATCCGCACCAAGTCGATCCACACCACGATGGCCGGCGGCACCGACTTCCCCCACCGCTCGCGCGAGGAGGAGCTGGACATCCAGCTCGCCGGTCACCTCGCCGCGCTGCTCGCCGTCACGGACGAGCTGCGTGCGACGGCACCCTCGCAGGACCTGGACCTCGCGGCCGAGCGGCTCGCCGAGCAGGTGACCCGGCTCCGGGAAGGACGCCCGCCGGCCCGCTCCGCCGTCGCGGCCGACCCGGCGCGGCTGGTGACCCTGCACCGCAGGGCGCACGCCCTGGCGGGCCGCGCCCTGGTCGTCGCCGCGTCCCGCGCGGACACCGCCGCGGCGATCCTCGCCGCCGAACGCATGGACGCGCACGCCGCGGCCCAGGCGTCGCTGGAACTGACCGGGGCCCGCTGAGACCCCTCACCCCTGGCTTCTCGCAGGCCCTCGCCGTCAGGCGAGGGCCTGCCGCCGCTCTCGTCCCGTCGGGGCGGACGGGAACCGGCGGCGGCAGGCCCGGGGCCCCGCACGCCGTTGTACGGAGCCTCGCCGGTCCGGGAGGCGGTCACCGCGGCCGGCCGTGACGATGTAGCTGGTCAGGGCACGATCGGAGCCGGCCGCGGCGTCTTGGGGGGGCTGTCCTCAGCCCAGGCGCTTCACGAGCGCGTCGTACTCGTCCCACAGCTCCTTGGGCGTGTGGTCGCCGAAGGTGTCGAGGTGCTCGGGGACGAGCGCCGCCTCCTCGCGCCAGACGTCCTTGTCGACGGTGAGCAGGAAGTCCAGGTCGGAGTCGGACAGGTCGAGGCCCGCGGTGTCGAGGGCGCCCTTGGCCGGCAGGACGCCGATCGGCGTCTCGACGCCCTCGGCCCTGCCCTCCAGGCGCTCGACGATCCACTTCAGGACGCGGCTGTTCTCGCCGAAGCCGGGCCAGACGAACTTGCCCTCGTCGTTCTTGCGGAACCAGTTGACGTAGTAGATCCTCGGCAGCTTGGACGGGTCCTTGTCCTTGGCCACGTCGACCCAGTGGGCCATGTAGTCGCCCATGTTGTAGCCGCAGAACGGCAGCATGGCGAACGGGTCGCGGCGCAGCTCGCCGACCTTGCCCTCGGCCGCCGCGGTCTTCTCGGAGGCCACGTTGGCGCCGAGGAAGACGCCGTGGTTCCAGTCGAAGGACTCCGTCACCAGCGGTACGGCGCTGGCGCGGCGCCCGCCGAAGAGGATCGCGGAGATCGGCACGCCCTGGGGGTCCTCCCACTCGGGCGCGATGATCGGGCACTGCGCGGCGGGGGTGGTGAAGCGGGCGTTGGGGTGCGCGGCCGGCGTGCCGGACTCCGGCGTCCAGTCGTTGCCCTTCCAGTCGGTGAGGTGGGCGGGAGTCTCCTCCGTCATGCCCTCCCACCAGACGTCGCCGTCGTCGGTCAGCGCGACGTTGGTGAAGACCGAGTTGCCCCACAGCGTCTTCATCGCGTTGGCGTTGGTGTGCTCACCGGTGCCGGGCGCGACGCCGAAGAAGCCGGCCTCGGGGTTGATCGCGTAGAGGCGGCCGTCCTCGCCGATGCGCATCCAGGCGATGTCGTCGCCGATCGTCTCCACCGTCCAGCCGGAGATGGTGGGCTCCAGCATGGCGAGGTTCGTCTTGCCGCAGGCGCTCGGGAAGGCGGCGGCGACGTACTTCGACTCACCCTGCGGCGGGGTCAGCTTGAGGATAAGCATGTGCTCGGCGAGCCAGCCCTCGTCGCGGGCCATGACCGAGGCGATGCGCAGGGCGTAGCACTTCTTGCCGAGCAGGGCGTTGCCGCCGTAGCCGGAACCGTAGGACCATATCTCGCGGTCCTCGGGGAAGTGCGAGATGTACTTGGTGCTGTTGCAGGGCCAGGGGACGTCCTCCTGGCCGGGCTCCAGCGGGGCGCCGAGGGTGTGCACGGCCTTGACGAAGAAGCCGTCGGAGCCGAGCTCGTCCAGGACCGCCTGTCCCATCCGGGTCATCGTGCGCATGGACACGGCGACGTAGGCGGAGTCGGTGATCTCGACGCCTATCGCGGACAGCGGCGAGCCGAGCGGGCCCATGCAGAAGGGCACGACGTACAGGGTGCGGCCGCGCATGGAGCCGCGGAACAGTCCCTGCTCCCCCTGGAAGATCTCCCGCATCTCCGCCGGGGCCTTCCAGTGGTTCGTCGGGCCCGCGTCCTCCTCCTTCTCGGAGCAGATGAAGGTCCGGTCCTCGACACGGGCCACGTCGGTCGGGTCGGAGGCGGCGTAGTACGAGTTGGGGCGTTTGATCGGATCGAGCTTCTGGAAGGTGCCCTTGGCGACGAGCTCCTCGCACAGGCGCTCGTACTCGGCCTCGGATCCGTCACACCAGACCACGTTGTCCGGCTGCGTCAGTTCGGCGATCTCGTTCACCCAGGTGACGAGTGCCTGGTGCTGGGTGGGAACGACGGGGGGAGCCGTGTTGTCACGCGCCACGGTTGCTCCTAAGTGAGGATTTTGTCCTTGATATGCCCTTGTGTACCCCGTGGGGGCCTCGACCCGGACGCCGCGCTGACTGGATCGCGCCGCGCTCATCCGGTGCCGACCGCACTCATTTGATCATCCGATGCGCCCGCGCATATGTCCAGAGGGCGTCACAAGTGAGCGGGGTGAGGATCGCCACTCATTCGGATGTTTTCGATCCGCCATCGTGGATTCATCCGGGCGCGCACACCCGGGCACCGTGAGACGATGGACACTTCGGGCCCTCATCAGGCCACCGCGCGACATAACTTACGGTTCCGTAGGTACGATTTCCTCATGACTACGCCCGTCCCCGACGCGCCCACGGACACGCCGGCCGCCGGCCGGGACTCCGGTGGGCCCTCCCTGCCGCATCAGATCGCCCACCAGGCCCAGCAGCTCGGCGAGGAGATCAAACCGAGGCTCCGCGGCTGGCTGCACCTGGGCATGTTCCCCGCCGTGCTCATCGCCGGACTGATCCTCACCGCCCTCGCGGACTCCCCACGCGGCCGGCTCGCCTGCGGGATCTACACCCTCACGGCCTGCCTGCTGTTCGGCGTGAGCGCGCTGTACCACCGGGGCAACTGGAGCCCGCGCATGGACGGTGTCCTGCGCCGGCTCGACCACGCCAACATCTTCCTGATCATCGCGGGCACCTACACGCCGCTGACGATGCTGCTCCTGCCCGGCGCCAAGGGGCAGTGGCTGCTCTGGGGCATCTGGAGCGCCGCCGCGGCCGGCATCGTCTTCCGGGTCTTCTGGGTCGGCGCGCCCCGCTGGCTCTACACGCCCTGCTACATCGCGATGGGCTGGGCCGCCGTCTTCTTCCTGCCGGACTTCATGCGCACCGGCGGCGTCGCCGTGCTCGTCCTGGTGATCGTCGGCGGCCTCCTCTACAGCGCCGGCGGCGTGGTCTACGGCATCAAGCGCCCGAACCCGTCACCGCGCTGGTTCGGTTTCCACGAGGTCTTCCACTCCTTGACGCTGGCCGCGTTCATCGCGCACTACATCGGCATCTCCCTCGTGGCCTACCAGCACGCCTGACCGGCGTCCGGGCCCGCAACGGGCCCACGGCCACGGCACGGATCCCCGCGACGGCCCGCCCCGCGGACCTGCGGGAGCGCAAGCGGACGAAGACGCGCCTCGCCGTCCGCGGGGCCGCTCACGCCCTGATCGCCGGACAGGGCGTGGGCGGCCACCACGGTCGAGCAGCCTGCACGGGGCGGACCACCGCTTCCAGGACGGCCTCCCCGGCCTCCTCGACCGCGCTCGGGGACGTCGCCGGGCACGGCGTCCCCGCGGAAAATCCCCGGGGCTCCCACCCCCCGCCGTGACATCCTGACGAGGTGAACGGTCCCGAGATCCACGTCGAGTTCGCGCCCGAGCTGCACCTGTTCGTCGCCGGTGCCCGGCGGCGCGGCGCCACCGTGCTCACCACCGACGGCGCCTCCACCCTCGGTCATGTCGTGGAGTCCCTGGGCGTCCCGCTCACCGAGGTCGGCACCCTCCTCGTGGACGGCCGCCCCGTCCCCGTCGGGCACGTGCCCCAGGCCGGCGAGTCCGTGACCGTGCGCCCCGTCGAGCGCCCCCAGCGGGTGCCCGGCGCCCCCCTGCGCTTCCTGCTCGACGTCCACCTCGGCACCCTCGCCCGCCGGCTGCGCCTGCTCGGCGTGGACACCGCGTACGAGTCGACCGACATCGGCGACCCGGCGCTCGCCGCCCGCTCCGCCACCGAGAGACGGATCATGCTCAGCCGCGACCGGGGCCTGCTGCGCCGCCGCGAGCTGTGGGCCGGCGGCTACGTCTACAGCACCCGCCCCGAGGAGCAGCTACGGGACGTCCTCGACCGCTTCCGCCCGGAACTGCGTCCCTGGACCCGCTGCACCGCCTGCAACGGCCTGCTGAAGGACGCCACCAAGGACGAGGTCGCCGACCAGCTGGAGGGCGGCACCCGGCGGACGTACGACGTCTTCGCGCAGTGCACGGAGTGCGGGCGCGCCTACTGGAAGGGCGCGCACCACGAGCAGCTCGAAGCCATCGTGGAGCGCGCCCTCGCCGAGTACGCGAGCAGGCGTTAACGCCTGCTCCTCACATCACCCTTTCCGCAGGCCACGCCGTCCCGGTTCGGGTCGAGGCGGAGCGGGTCGTCCTTGCCGTTGACCTTCAGCCGGCCGTAGTCGTTGTCCTTCAGCCAGTCGCAGCGGGCCTTCGTCGTCGCCTTCACGGCCGGCGGGAAGTCCGTCGGCACACAGACGTTGACGGAGCCGTAGTGCCGGTCGCAGCCGGAGACGGCCGGGCCGACCTTCTGCGCCGTGCGCTTCTTGCCCGGGCCCGTGACCTTGCCCCCGAGGTCGTCGGCGAAGGCGTGGACGTGTGCCGAGGCGTCCTTGGCGCTCAGCGCCCGCGGGCCGTCCAGGTGCACCCACTTCGCCACCGACGGCACCCCGTTGGCGTCCACCGCGAAGAGCATGTACCAGCCGGGCGGCGCCAGATCGGGGTTGCTCGTCACGTTCAGGTCGACGTTGTTCCCGTCCACCGACAGCGGCAGGTCGACGAACCGCTGGTTGGGGTCGGAGGAGTGGGTGACGGCCGCCGGGCGGATCAGCTCGGCCTTGGCGATGGGCCGGTCGACGGTGATCCGCTGGGTGTCGCCGTACGTCCACTCGGTGTCGATCACCGAGGTGATCGTGGGGCGGGCGCCCTTGAGCAGATAGGGCGGGGTGTAGATCGACACGTCGTGGTTCCAGGAGCCGTTGCCCGGGTTGTCGCCGGTCGCCATGACCCGGCCGTCGGGCAGCAGGAACGCCGAGGAGTGGTAGCCGCGCTCCTCCGGGTCGGCCGCCACCGGGTCGAAGGTGCCGGTCGCCGGGTCGTAGATCGACGACTCGTACACCGGGTCGGCCCGGTTGTGCAGGGCGCCACCGGTCTCCAGCACCTTGCCGTCGGGCAGCAGCACCGCGGAGACGTACATCTTGCCCTGGGCGCCGGTCTCGGCGACCTTGCCGGCGCCGAGGTCGACCGTCCCCTGCGGGAGCGGCGGCCCGGCCACGTACGACGGGTTCGGCTGCTTGAGGTCGATGACGTCGGTGAGACGGTTGGCGTCCGGGTTGGAGTCGATGTTGCCGCCGCCGATGGTGAGGACCTTCTGGTCCTGCGCGGGCGGCAGCAGCACGCTCGCCGACTGGTCGCGCTCGTCCTTCTTCCGCAGGCCCGGGACCTGGGTGACGGTGTTGGCGCCGTAGTCGTAGATCGCCGCGCCCGTGCCCGGGATGTTGTTGCCGAAGACATGGCTGCCGGAGTAGAAGAGCCGCCCGTCCTGCATGAGGATCATCGACGGGTACAGACCCCAGTACGACCAGGTCTGGTTGACCTTCCAGAGCTCCAGCCACTTCTGCTCGGCGTCCGACCACAGCTCGGCCGTCACCGAACCGGTCGAGTCCTCCCGCAGCCCGCCGAAGGAGATGACGTCGCCGTTGCCGAGGATCGTCGCCGACGGGTACCAGTGCCCGTCGTTCATGTCGTTGGTCCTGCTGTAGGTCTCCGTGACCGGGTCGAAGATGTACGAGTCCTTGTAGCCCTGGTAGCCGACCCTGCCGTCGGCCGACGGATAGCCCTTGTTGCCGCTCATCACGAGCACCCGGCCGTCCTTCAGCTGGACGTGCCCGGCGCAGAACATGTCCTTGGGCGTGGGGATCTGCTTGTACGTGCCGTTCCGCGGGTCGTAGACCGCGCTGGTGAACGTGCCCGCCTTGAACAGCTCCTCGCTGTTGCCGGACCCGGCGATCAGCAGCACCTTGCCGTTGTTGAGGACGACGGAGTGCATGGAGCGGACCGGGTTCCGCGTGGGCAGCACGTCCCAGCGGCCGTTCGCGCACTCCTCGGCGGTGCCCGTGCACACCGGGTCGGGCACGGGCTCGGCGACCTGGTCCATCGTGTAGTCGTCGGTGGTGGCCGAGCCGGTGCCGTAGACGGAGACGCCCCACGCGATCCGGTCGGTGCCGGCCGGCACCTCGGGGGTGCGGACCGTCGCCTCGGTCCAGCCCGCCGCCATCTCCAGCGTCTTCAGGTCCGTCCAGTACTGCCAGCCGGCGGTCGCGTCGTGCCGGAACAGGGTGACCGAGGTGTCCGGCGTCGTCGACTTGTACCAGAGCCCCAGGTCGTACTGCCTGCCCGCCGAGACGACCGGCGCGCACGCGGCGGACTCGGTGATCAGCGCCTTGCGGTCGCCCTCGGTCCGGCGGGTCAGCGTCACCTTCATCGCCTTCGAACCGGAGTGCGCGTCGGCCACCGTCTCGAAGGAGAAGTCGTTGTCCCCCCACCCGGACTTCTTCCAGCAGTACGGCATGCCGTCGCCGCCCGCGGTCTCGAAGCCGGGATTCTTCACGAGGTTGGCGGCGGACGCGGGCTGGGGCGCGGTGAGCAGCAGCCCTCCGGTGAGGCCCATCACGGCCACCAGGGCCGTTCTCGTCCTGGATCTCATGCAGTACTCCTTGCTGTGCGGCTGCGGCTCCTGCGGGGCAGATAGACCAGCGCCTCGGTACCGACGAAGCGCAGGACGAAGGTGATGACGAGGGCCAGCGCCGTCGCGGGCAGCACGGCGAGCCCGAACTGGCCGACGAGCAGCGCGATCAGCGGGATGCGCAGCACCAGGTCGGCGTTGGCGAGCAGCGCGAACCGGATCGTGCGGTCGGCCCAGTGCCGGTGGACGCGCCGCTCACGGAACAGCAGCTTCTCGATCAGCAGGAAGTTCCAGGCCACCCCGAACTGGTTGGCGATGATCTCGGCCGGCAGATAGTGCAGGCCCGCCTCGGTCATCGCCCACAGCGCGGCCAGGTTCGGCACGAAGCCGGTCAGCCCGATCAGCCCGAACACCACCATCCGGGCCAGCGGTCCGGCCGTGCGCAGCCCGGCGAGGTGCCGCAGGAAGCGGCGTCCTTCCGCGGCGGTGGACTTGGACTCCCCCGCGAACCGCTCCTGGAAGACGAACGGCACCTCGGTGACCGCCCGGGGGCGGCTGCGGACCGCCAGCTCCAGCAGGATCTTGTAGCCGAGCGGCTTGAGGGCCTCGGCGGCGATGTCGCTGCGCCGGATCGCGAAGAAGCCGCTCATCGGGTCGCTGATGCCGTGCAGCCGGCGCGGGAACAGGGCCTTGGTCAGCCAGGTCGCGCCCCGGGACACGGCGATCCGGTAGCTGCCGGCGAGCCCGGCCCGGCTGCCGCCCTTGATGTACCGGGAGGCGACCACCAGCCCGGCGTTCGCGCGCTCGCCGGTGGCCACCAGCTCCGGGACCAGGGACGGCGGGTGCTGGCAGTCGCCGTCCATGACGACGATCCAGTCCGAGCCGGCCGCCTTCATGCCCTCCACGACCGCGCCGCCGAGCCCGCCGACCGGCTCGTCCCGATGCAGGACGGTGACGGGGAACGGGCAGTCCTTGGCGGCCTCCTCGATGACCCGCGGGGTGTCGTCGGTGGAGTCGTCCACGAAGACGACCTCGCAGGGCAGCCGGGACGGCACCGACTCGGTGATCTGATGCAGCAACTGCCGTACGTTCGCCGACTCGTTGAACGTCGGGACGACGATGGTGACGGCTCCCGGCTCGGGAACCTCGGTGGCCTCGACGGCCGGATCGCCCAGCCGGCCGGGGACGGTGTACTCGTGGGTCATCGAACGCCTCCGGCGGAAGTCTGGATCTGGCGGATCTCGATACGGTCCTCGCCGCTGCCGAACACGGCGACCGGCTCGGAGTGCTCGATGGCCGCCCTGACGTTGGGCAGGTCGACGGCGTCACGCCGGACCGTCGGGGACGCCACGACGTAGTCGAGGTCCTTCCAGCCGCGCGGCATCGTCTTGGTGACGGCCGGGTCGAGGTCGGCCTTGTAGAACCAGATGACGCCCCGTCCCGGTTCGTACCCGGCGTGCACCAGGTCGAGCCAGAGCGCGTCGTCGACCAGGACGCGGGTGTCCGCCGGGTCCTCCACCTCGCCGGCGAGCCACTTCGAGGCGGCCTGGTAGGGGGCGTTGGCGTCGGCCGTGACGGCCGTGCGGTCACCGTCGTACCAGCGCGGCACGACATAGGCGCCGGCCGCGATCGTCAGCACCGCCGCCAGGGCGTACCGGCCCCCGGTGACCGCGCGGGGCTCGCCCTCCGAGCGCCGCCGCCGCAGCACGGCGTGCGCCACGGAGGCCGTCCCGCCGGCCAGCACCAGGGCGAGGAACGGCAGCGCCTGGATGACGTACATGGCCGGCAGGTAGCCGCTCGGGCGCAGGGCGACCAGGGCGAGGATCATCACGGCGGCCGACGGCCCGGCCAGCGCGCGGGCGGTGACCGACCAGCGCCAGGTCACGAGCAGCAGCAGAGCACCGGCGAGACCGCCGACGATGAGGACACGGTCGTAGTAGAGCCACGACTGCAGCACTCCCCAGGAACCCGAGCCCTCGTCCAGGATGAAGCCCGAACCGGGCCGGGTCATCTGGTAGGTGACGCCGTCCCACAGCGAGACGTGCCCGCTGCCCGGCAGCAACTCGCCCTTCAGCAGCGCGAACAGCGGATAGGACAGGCCGATCAGAGCGCACGCCGTGATCGCCCCGGTGACGGCGAACTTGCGGGTGTCGCGGTGGCTGTGCCGCCACATGGTGACCAGCACCGCCGGCAGCACGAAGAGCATCGTCTCCTTGGTCAGCACGGCCGTGGCGGCCGCGATGCCCGCGCCGAAGTGGTGCCACAGATGACGGCTCGGCGAGGCCGCCAGCGCGAACGCCAGCAGCGTCCACATCACCGCGAGGTTGTCGAGGAAGATCTCCCGCTGGAGCACCACCGACAGCGGCGACAGGCCGAACAGCACCATGCCGAGCCCGGCCGCCCAGCGCGGCAGGGACAGCCGCCGCCCGAGGACGTAGACCAGCACCGCGCTGATCGCGCTGACCACGAGCATCGCGGCCCGCATGGTGCCCACGGTCATCGACTCGGGGCTCAGCGCGGCCGGGATCCAGGTCAGCACGGCGATCTGTATCCAGCCGAGCGGGGGATGGTCGTACCAGTAGGTGTAGTGGGCCAGGCCGCGGCCCTCCTGGACCGCCCAGGCCTGGGCGAGATAGGTGCCCTCGTCGTCGCTGAGGGTCGGGTAGTCGGCGATGTTCCAGCCCTGGACGACGAGGATCGCCACCAGGAGGACACCGCACAGGAGCAGGTCGGAGCGGGACGAACGCAGCCGCGACGGCGCTGTTCGACCGGTCGGACGTGCCGTGGACGCAGGCCGGCGCTGCGCGGGGACCTTCGGAGTGGTCACCGCGGGAAGGGTGGAGGTCACGCAGGGACGTCCTCTCGGAGGTCACGGGTCACGTCGGGGGCGTCCAGATGCGCGCCGACATGGCTGGTCAGCTCCCAGTCGTTGCGGCCGCGCTGCTCACGCCACACGGCGCGCACGGCGGCCCCGGCGAGGAGCACCTGGTAGAAGGGGCCGCCCACGACGAGCTTCAGATAGTGGACGAAGCGCACCCGCAGCCCGTACTGCCGCCCGAAGTCGTGCAGTCCGACGATCTCGAACACGAACGTGACGAGCGCGGTGACGGCCGGCAGGAAGGTGATGAACGCGATGCTCACCGGCACGTCGAGGAACACCGCGATCGCGATGTTCAGCGGAATGACGAGCCCGGTGAACGCCTGCATGAACGGCGTCATCAGCGTGTAGCGGGCGAGCAGCCGCTGCCCGAACGTGGGCAGCTGCTTCCAGTCCTTCTTCCGGTAGACCTGCAGGAAGCCCTGGTTCCAGCGGGTGCGCTGCTTCAGCAGCGACATCAGACTGCCGGGCGTCTCCTCCCGGGTCACCATGTCGGAGTCGTAGGCGACGACGACCTTCTTGCCGACACTGGAGAGCCGGACCCCCAGGTCGCAGTCCTCGGCCAGGCAGTCCGGGTCCCAGCCGCCGGCCACCCGCAGCACGTCGGTGCGGACGAAGACCGTGTTGCCGCCGAGCGGGATGAACCCCTTCTGCGCGTGCAGATGCAGCCGCGAGCGGAACCAGAAGAAGTACTCCAGGCAGTTGCGCAGGCTGTACCAGCTGGAGTGGAAGTTGATCAGCTGGACGCCGCCCTGGACGACGTCCGCCCCGGTCGTGCGGAACGCGTGGTCCACGTGGGCCAGCAGCTCCGGATGGACCTGGTCCTCGGCGTCGAAGACCCCGACGACGTCACCGCGGCAGTGCGGCAGCGCGGTGTTCATCGCCTTCGGCTTGTTCTTCTTCTCATGCGTGTCGACGACGACACGGACCCGCGGATCGCGGGCCGCGGCCCGCTCGGCCACCTCGGTGGTCTCCGGGTCGTCGTGCCCGACGATGACGATGATCTCGAAATCGGTGTGAGTGGACTCCAGCAGCCGCTGGATCGTGTGGTCCAGCACGGCCTGTTCGTGCCGGGCCGGCAGCAGCAGGGAGAACGACACGTGGTCGTCCCCGTCCGGTCTGCTGAACCGGGTGGAGGCGAGCACTTCGGGCGTACGCCACGCGTGCATCTGCCACCACAGGGTGAAAGCCGCCATCCAGAACAAGGCCAGCGAGACGACGGCTATGAAGACAGACGTCAGCAACAGATCCCCCCAGATCCCCAATGCCCCCTGTCGCGACGGTGAGTCACACCGGTCGCGGCACTGTGCAGACATTAGGGGGGATCTGTGAAGCCCGCAGGCCGTTTCGATGAAGAGCGCGTTTCATCACAACGGAACGCGAGAGTGAACAATTCGAACACGACTCACGTAACCGCCGCGATACGACCCCTGTTTCAGCTGCTCAGCGTCTCCCGCAACCGGTCCGGATCCGTGATCGGGGCGTCGCAGGTGAAGTTACGGCAGACATACGCGGCCGGCACCCCCTGCTGCAGCGGACGCCCGGCGAGCAACGGGAACTCGTCACTCTCCGCAGCCCCCACGGCGACCACCGCGCCCGGCGCCGTCCCCAGAAGCGCCGCCCGGTGCAACGCCTTTGTCGCCTCGTCCGACAGCGCGGGACCGACGACCGCGACCTCACGCGGCCCGTCGAGCAGCGCCTCCGCCACCGCGAGCCCCCACCCGACGAACCGCGGCACCCGCGGACCGAGCGCCTTCACCACGCCCAGCGCCCGCTCGGCGGCCCGGCGATGGGGCTCGGACCCGGTGTGCGCGGCATAGCCGAGCAGCGCCCCGGCCGCCGCGCTCCACCCGGACGGCACCGCGTTGTCGGTCGGGTCCTGCGGCCGCCGGATCAGCCGCTCGGCGTCCGCGGCCGTGTCGTACAGCGCGCCCGACTCCTCGTCCACGAACCGGGTCAGCACGTGGTCCAGCAGGAACCCGGCGAAGTCCAGCCAGACACCCTCCCCCGTGACGGACGCCAGCGCCAGGAAGCCCTCGGCGACATCGCCGTAGTCCTCCAGCACCCCCGCGTTGGCCCCGGCCCTGCCGTCCTTGCTGGTCCGGGTCAGCCGCGCCTGCTCGTCCAGATGCACCCGCACCAGCAGGTCGGCGGCACCGAGCGCGGCGTCCACCAGATCCGGGCGGTCGAAGCAGGCGCCGGTCTCGGCCAGCGCGGCGATCGCCAGGCCGTTCCACGCGGCGACGACCTTGTCGTCCCGGCCCGGTGCGGGCCGCCCGGCCCGCCGCTCCAGCAGGCGGGCGCGCACCGACGCGACCCGCCCGGCGTCGAACACCTCGTCCCGCTGCGGGAGTTGCAGCACCGAGGCGCCCTCCTCGAACGTGCCCTCCTCGGTCACCCCGAAGTACCGCGCGGCCGGCTCGGCGTCGTCGTCCCCGAGCGCCTCGCGCAGCTGCTCCGGCGTCCACACGTAGTACGCGCCCTCGACGTGCCGGCCGCTCCCGTCGTCGCTGTCGGCGTCGAGCGCGGAGGCGAACCCGCCCTGCTCCGTGCGCAGTTCGCGGACCATGAAGTCCGCGGTCTCCAACGCCACCCGCCGCGCGAGATCCGACCCGGTGGCCCGCCACAGGTGCGCGTAGACCCGGCACAGCAGGGCGTTGTCATACAGCATCTTCTCGAAGTGCGGGGTCACCCAGTCCCGGTCCACCGAGTACCGCGCGAAACCGCCGCCGAGCTGGTCGTAGATACCGCCCCGGGCCATCCGCTCGCAGGTGTCCCGCGCCATCTGCAAGGCGCCCTCGGCGCCCGTGCGCGCGTGGTGGCGCAGCAGGAACTCGATCACCATGGACGGCGGGAACTTGGGCGCGCCCCCGAACCCCCCGCGCTGCGGGTCGTACTCCCGGGTGAGGCCGAGCAGCGCCTGCGCCAGTTCCTGCTCGCCGGGGGCCTCGGTGCCACCGTAGGAGATCTCCCGTCCGGCCAGGTCCCGCACGATCTTCCCGGCGACCTCGGCGACCTCGTCCCGCCGGTCGGCCCAGGCGCTGCGGACCCCTTCCAGCACCTGCTGGAAGGACGGCATCCCGTGCCGGGGCGCGGGCGGGAAGTACGTGCCGAAGTAGAAGGGCTCGGCATCGGGTGTGAGGAACACCGTCATGGGCCAGCCGCCCTGGCCGGTGGCCGCCTGCACGGCCTCCATGTAGACGGCGTCCACGTCGGGACGCTCCTCGCGGTCCACCTTGACGCTGACGAAGTGGGTGTTGAGGAAGTCGGCCGTCGCCTCGTCCTCGAAGGACTCGTGCGCCATGACGTGGCACCAGTGGCAGCTGCTGTACCCGACGCTCAGCAGGACCGGCCGGCCGCTTCTGCGGGCCTCCTCGAAGGCCTCTTCCGACCACGGCCACCAGTCCACCGGGTTGTCGGCGTGCTGGAGCAGGTAGGGGGACGTCTCGTGGGCCAGTCGGTTCGGCATGTCCCCATCCTGCCCCACCTCCCCCGGCCGGTTCCGGGACGGTCCGCGCCTCCGCCTGTCGGCGGCCGGGCTCGGGTGTTCGTCCGGGTGTCGTACGGATGCTCGGGCGATCACCGGTCCTGGAGGGGGTCGTGATCGTCGCCCTCTCGCGCTCGCGTCCATGCCGAAGGACACTCGTAGGCGCTGGAGTTGCCGCCGGAGGGGGACATGCCATGCGGGACAGCCACCGGGCAGAGGCGGAGCGGCTGCTGGGCCGGGCCGTGGAGGAGGAGGTCCGGCGTTCGGGCGGGCGGGTGGACGGGCAGGTGCTGTCGGAGCGGGCCCGCGCGTCGCTGGACGCGCTGGCGCGGACGGCGGCCGAGGAGTACGAGGCGTACACACGGGCGCTGGACGAGGCGGAGGCCGGGCGGCTCACGTTCGGCGGGCGGTTCGCGCGGGAGGGCGGGCGGACGCCGCTGATGGTGGCCGGGGTCGCGGCCCTGGCGGCCACGGTCTCCGACCTCGCGCTGGGCACCGGGCCGGGCACCGCGTTCGGTGTGGGCGTGACGGTGGGGGTGGTCGGCGCGGCGGCGGCGGTGGTGAAGGTGGCGGGCGCCCATCTGCCCGCGGCGCACCACCGGGCCGGGGCGGCGGGCCAGCCGGGCGGTCCCGAGCAGTTGCGGTTGCAGTGGCTGACGGCGCTGGAGGTGCGGGGCATCCGTCCGTTCCTGGACCAGCAGCGGGTGCTGGGCGCGGCGACCGGGCTGGTGGCGGCGGCGCCGCGGCTGAAGGGGGCGGACAAGAGCGCGGCGGCGCGGGGCCGCGGTGTGCTGGCGCAGTCGTTCGGGCAGCTGCCGGATCCCGCGGAGCCGTTCGCGGGCCGGCGGCGGGAGCTGGCCCGGGTCCGGCAGTGGGTGCAGGCGGGGCGGGCGAGCACGGAGACCCGGCCGACGGTGGTCGTGCTGCACGGGCCGCCGGGCAGTGGCCGTACGGCGCTGGCGGTCAGGGCGGCGCACGATCTGAAGGACCAGTTCCGGGGCGCGTGCGTGGTGGATCTGCGCGGGGACAGCCCGGAGGAGCCGCCGCTGACGACCAGGGAGGCGCTGCTGCATCTGCTGAACCGGCTGGGCGCTCCGCGCGAGCAGTTGCTGTTCCGGGAGCGCGCGTCGGCCGGTCAGCAGGTCACGCGGCTGAGCGAGCTGTACCACCACCATCTGGCGGGGGTGCCGGTCACGGTGATCCTGGACGACGCGCGCGACGCCGAGCAGGTCGCCGCGCTGGTGCCGGAGCGGTCCGACAGTCTGGTGCTGGTGACGGCCCGGGAGCCGCTGGACCTGCCGGCGGGGTCGGCGGCGCGGGTGCACCGGCTGCCGGTGGGGCCGCTGGACGCGGCGGGGTCGGAGGAACTGCTGACGGCGGTCGCGCGGGACGCCTCGGGGCCGTACGACGCGCGGGCGGCGGACCGCATCCGTGAGCTGTGCGGCGGGCTGCCGCTGGCCCTGCGGATCGCGGGGTCGTCCCTGGGTCCGAGATCGCCGCGCGCGCTGGCGACCGACCTGGGGGCGTACGGGCCGGTGGAGCCGGGTGAGCGGGTGCTGTGGCTGCGCTACACCGACCAGGGCGAGACGGGCCGGCGGCTGCTGCGCAGGCTGGCGCTGGCGGGCCGTGCGTCGCTGGGGGCGGCCGCCGCGGCGGCGCTGCTGGCCACGGACCGGGCGGAGGCGGGCCGGCTGCTGGCGGGTCTGGCGGACGCCGGTCTGATCGACCATGTGCGCGGCGACCGCTACCGGCTGCACGACGTGGTGCGGGCGTTCGCCCACGCCCGTCTCCTCGACGAGGAGGAGCCGGCGGAGCGTACGGCGGCGCAGGAGCGGCTGATCACGAGCTACGCCGAGCTGGCGGACTCGGTGCTGCGGCTGGTGGACGGCAATGTGTCGACCCGCTCGGACCGGTTCAGTCCGCACGGCTTCGCGTCGCCGGACGAGGCGCTGCGCTGGCTGGACGACGAGTCGAGCTTCATCACGGCGGCGCTGCGGCACGCGGAGGGGGTGGACCAGGGGCCGGTGCTCAGTCTCCTGGGCGCGCTGTGCGACTACTGCCTGCTGCGCGGCGACCTGTACCGCCTGGGCGAGATCAGTGAGCTGGCGCAGGCCGTGGACCAGGGGCTGCTGGTGCGGTCGGTGCGGTGGCGCACGGGGATCGCGGCCCGGCAGCTGGGTGAGCTGGACAAGGCGCGGGCGACGCTGGCGTCGGTGGTGGATCTGTACCGGGAGGCGCATCACGACGCGGGGGCGGCGCGTGCGCTGTGTTCGCTGGGGATCACGCTGCACCACCAGGGCAATCTGACGGAGGCGGCGGCGCGGTTGCGGGAGGCGCTGGATCTGCAGGCGGAGCCGGCACTGGCGACGGACCGGGCGTGGACGATGCACGCGCTGGCGGCCGTGGAGCGGGACCGGGGCCGGGTCGTGGAGTCCCGGGAGCTGCTGACGGAGTCGCTGGCGCTGCACCGCGCCGGTGAGTCCCTGCACGGGGAGGCGTGGGCGCACTTCCAGCTGGGCCAGCTGGAGCTGCGGAGGGGGGACACGCCGGCGGCGGAGGCGGATCTGCGGGCGGCTCTGGAGCTGTACGGGCGGACGCGGGACGCGCGGGGCGAGGCGTGGGCGCTGACGCAGCTGGCCCGGGCGCGGCTGGTGGCCGGTGATCCGGAGCCGGCGGTGGAGGGGCTGCGGCGGGCGGCGGCCCGGCACCGGGACAACGAGGACGCGCGGGGTGAGGCGTGGTCGGTGTACTACCTGGGGCAGGCTCTGGAGGAGAGCGGGGCCCTGGATCCGGCGGTGCGGGAGCTGGAGCGGTCGCGGACGATGTTCTCCCGGATGCGGGACGTGTACGGCCTGGCGTGTGCCCGGCACCATTCGGCGCGGGTGACGCGTGACCAGCGGGCGGTGCAGACGGGGTCGCTGCGCAACTCCGGCTTCGCGCGGCAGCTCCTGGTGGACGCGCGCGCCGACTTCCAGCGCATCGGTGTCGCGCACGGGGAGGCGTGGACGTGCCTGGAGCTGGCGGTGGTGGACGGCGGGAACGCCCGCACGCGGCAGGCGCTGGCGCTGTGCGACGAGGCGGTGACGCTGTTCGCGTCCTATGGGGATCTGCGCGGTGGGGACTGGGCGCGTTTTCTGCGCTGCACGCTGCTGCCGTACGCGGCTCCGGGCGGGGTGGAGGTGGGTACGGCGGTGGCGCTGGAGGAGCTGGCGCAGCTGGCACGGTCGGGGCATCCGCTGCGGGACGGCAGGCTGGCGGAGTGTCTGGAGGCGTACCGGCTGCTGCTGGAGCGGGGCGTGGAGCTGGAGGCGGGGTGGCAGGCATGGCGGCTCGGCATGGTGCCGAACCGCCATGCGCGAGAGGTCATGGGTGTCGCGTCGGCGGCCCCGCGCTGACGGGGCCGTCGGCGCGACGCCGTCAGTCCTGCTTGCGCCCGTCCGCGCCCGTCGTCGTCCCGGTGGCGTCGGCGGTGGCGTCGGCCTTCGGGTCGGGGGCCTCCGTGAACTCGACCCGGCTCATGTGCCGGTTCATCGACTTCATCAGCGCCCACACCGCCAGGGCCATCACGGCGAAGACGATGAAGCCGAGGACGCCGGGGGTGACCTTGTCCTCGTCCACCTCCTTGGCGAGGGTGGCGAGGTGGGTCATTGCCAGGCTTGCGCTTGCGGTCATGTCAGGCATTGTCCCGGATGCCCGCGAAGAGGTCGTCCTCGGGGAGGGAGGTGGCGACGAGGGACTTCGCCAGCTCGTACTCCTCGGTCGGCCAGACCTCCTTCTGGAGGTCGAGCGGGACGCGGAACCAGCCGCCGTCGGGGTCGATCTGGGTGGCGTGGGCGATCAGCGCCTTGTCGCGGATCTCGAAGAACTCCGCGCACGGGACGTGCGTGGTGAGCGTGCGCTCGACCCGCTCGAACTCGTCCCAGCGCTTGAGCCAGTCCCCGTACGGCGACTCCAGGCCGCGGTCGAGCATGGCGCGGTGCAGGGCCTCGGTGCGGGGGCGGTTGAAGCCCTGGTTGTAGTAGAGCTTCTGCGGCTGGTACGCCGGGCCGAACTCGCCTTCCGGGTACTTCTCGGTGTCCGCCGCGCCCTCGAAGGCCACCATCGAGATCTTGTGGGTCATGATGTGGTCGGGGTGCGGGTAGCCGCCGTTCTCGTCGTAGGTGGTGATCACCTGCGGGCGGAACGAGCGGATCTGCTTCACCAGCTCGCCGGCCGCCTTGTCGACGTCCTCCAGGGCGAAGCAGCCCTCGGGGAGCGGGGGCAGCGGGTCGCCCTCGGGCAGGCCGGAGTCGACGAAGCCGAGCCACTCCTGCTTCACGCCGAGGATCTGGCGGGCCTCGTCCATCTCCTTCTTGCGTACCTCGTGGATGTGCTCCTCGACGTACTTGTCGCCCTGGAGCTTCGGATTGAGGATGGAGCCGCGCTCCCCGCCCGTGCAGGTCACGACCAGCACGTCCACCCCCTCGGACACGTACTTCGCCATGGTCGCCGCACCCTTGCTCGACTCGTCGTCGGGGTGCGCGTGGACGGCCATCAGTCGCAGCTGGTCAGTCAAGACTCAATCCTCGTAGTCGGCGCCCCGGCGTGCCCCGGTGCGATCGGCGGCTTCTATAGTGACCGAATCGGGGGGCGGATAATTCCGGGGTACGGCCCGGGGGCCCTGTTTCGGGACATCCGTTCCGCTCCGGCCGGGAGGACGATCAATGAGTACGGTGGGCACGCGACCGCCCGAGGGCCGTTACGGCCGTTCCTCGGACGCGCGCGCGGACCGCACGCTCAAGGTCGTCGGCGGGGTGCTCGGGGTGCTGCTGCTGGCGCTGGTCGGGTACTTCGGCTACCACTACGTCGGGCAGAACGAGATCAGCGCCGAGGTGATCGAGTTCGACGTCCGCAAGGACGCGGTGGATGTGCATCTGGAGGTCCGCAAGGACGCCGGGGTCTCCGGCTACTGCACCCTGCGGTCGCAGGCGCGGAGCGGCGCCGAGGTGGGCCGGGCGGACTTCCGGTTCGACGGGGACGACACCCGGATCGACAAGGTCGTCACACTGCGTACGACGGCCCGGGGGACGACGGCCGAGCTGCTCGGCTGCCACGCCGACTGACGGCGCCGGCGCACCGGGGCGAAGACGCTCGACACTGACCAAATTCGTCCGGAATACATAGTCTTTGACCTGCGGCGATGTAAATCTGGTGGCTTATGTCCTCCCCCTTCGGGCATCCAATTGTTAGGCTCGTGGTTTCGCCCTTCCGTGAAGGAACAGTCTTCTTGGGTAGGGCGATGCTTTGTATTCCCAGTACCGACGAGGAGCACCTGTGACCCAGACCAGCGAGAACGTCACCTGGCTGACCCAGGAGGCGTACAACCAGCTCAAGGCCGAGCTGGAGTACCTGTCTGGTCCTGCGCGCACGGAGATCGCAGCCAAGATCGCGGCGGCGCGCGAGGAGGGGGACCTGCGGGAGAACGGCGGGTACCACGCGGCCAAGGAGGAGCAGGGCAAGCAGGAGCTCCGCGTGCGCCAGCTGACCCAGCTCCTGGAGAACGCCAAGGTCGGAGAGGCTCCGGCGTCGGCGGACGGCGCGGTGGCCCCCGGGATGGTCGTGACGATCGCCTTCGACGGCGACGAGGACGACACGATGACCTTCCTGCTGGCCTCCCGTGAGTACGCGAGCTCGGAGATCGAGACGTACTCGCCGCAGTCCCCGCTGGGCTCCGGCGTGATCGGCCACAAGGTCGGTGAGGACGCGGAGTACGAGCTGCCCAACGGCAAGAAGGCCTCCGTGCGGATCCTGAAGGCCGAGCCCTACAGCGGCTGACCCGGCCCCTTCGCCTTTTCCCGAGAGCCCCCGGCGCCGCACGGCACCGGGGGCTTCGTCGCGTCCGGGGCGGTGCCCCGCGTCCGTCACGCCGTCGCGGAGCGGTACTTGCGGACGGCCAGGGTGCGGAAGACCGCGATGATCAGGACCGACCAGATCAGCGATGCCCACACCGGGTGCTGCATGGGCCATGCGTCGGGTGCCTCGAAGCCCGGGGGAAGGTTGCCGAACAGCTCCCGGCAGGCCTGCACGGTGGCGCTGAACGGGTTCCATTCCGCGATGTGCCGCAGGAAGGTGGGCATCTGGTTGGCGTCCACGAAGGCGTTCGAGATGAACGTCAGCGGGAACAGCCAGATCAGACCGCCCGAGGTCGCCGCCTCTGGGGTGCGCACGGACAGGCCGATGAGCGCGCCGATCCAGGAGAACGCGTACCCGAGGAGCAGGAGCAGTGCGAAGCCGGCGAGGACCTTCCCCGCGTTCTCGTGCGTGCGCCAGCCGACGATCACGGCGACGACCGCGAGGACGACGAGGGTGAGCGCGGTCTGCACCAGGTCGGCGAGGGTGCGGCCGGTCAGGACCGCGCCGCGGGCCATGGGCAGGGAGCGGAAGCGGTCGATCAGGCCCTTGTGCATGTCGTCCGCGATACCGGCTCCCGCGCCCGCGGTGGCGAAGGTGACGGTCTGGGCGAAGATGCCGGCCATCAGGAACTCGCGATAGGCCTGGGTGGAGCTGGACGAGCCGACCTGGATCGAGCCGCCGAACACATAGGTGAACAGCACCACGAACATGATCGGCTGGATGAGCCCGAAGATGAGCATCTCGGGGATCCGGGCCATGCGGATCAGGTTTCTGCGGGCGATGACCGCGGAATCGTTGATGGCGCTCACTTGGCCGTCTCCTCCTTGCCGTTCTCCTCGCTCTTGGCCTCGGCGACATGTCCGGTCAGGGACAGGAAGACGTCGTCGAGAGTGGGGCGGCGCAGGCCGATGTCGTCGATCTCGATGCCCCGGGCGTCGAGTTCGCGGATGACCTCGGCGAGGAGCTTGGCGCCGCCGGTCACCGGCACGGTGAGCTTGCGCATGTGGTCCTCGACGGTGGTCTCGCCCTTGCCGAAGCCACGCAGTACCTCGGACGCGGGCTGTATGGCCTCGCGCTCGTGCACGACGACCTCGACGCGCTCGCCGCCGGTGCGGGCCTTGAGCGCGTCGGAGGTGCCCTTGGCGATCACCCGGCCGTGGTCGACGACGGCGATCTCGTGCGCGAGGTGGTCGGCCTCCTCCAGGTACTGGGTCGTCAGCAGCAGCGTCGTGCCGGCGGAGACCAGGCGCTTGATGACCTCCCAGAGCAGCTGGCGGTTGCGCGGGTCGAGGCCGGTCGTCGGCTCGTCCATGAACATCACGGGTGGGGAGACCACCAGGGCCGCCGCGAGGTCGAGCCGGCGGCGCATGCCGCCCGAGTAGGTCTTGGCGGGCCGGTCGGCGGCGTCGGCGAGGTCGAACTGCTCCAGCAGCTCGGTCGCGCGGGCCTTCGCCGGCTTCGCCTTCATCTGGTAGAGCTGGCCGACCATCTGGAGGTTCTCCCGGCCGGTCAGGTATTCGTCGACCGCCGCGAACTGGCCGGACAGGCCGATGGAGCGGCGTACGTCGTCGGGCTGGCGCAGGACGTCGAGCCCCGCGACGACCGCCTTGCCGCTGTCGGGGCGCAGCAGGGTCGTCAGGCAGCGGACAGTCGTCGTCTTGCCCGCGCCGTTCGGCCCGAGCAGACCGAGGACCGTGCCCTCGGGTACGTCGAGGTCGACGCCGTCCAGAGCCCTTACGTCACCGAAGGTCTTCACCAGGCCTTCGGCGTAGATGGCGCCTGGCATATGGATCTCCACGTCGTCGGGGAAAGTTCGGAAAGCTTAAGGTTTGCACTTTTCATGCCGCTCGATGGCGGATTCACGGGACACACCATAACGCGATGTATCGCGTCTCTCAATGGGTTTCCCGAACGAGTGACCCGAGGGTCCGAGGAGCGTTCGGCCGGTGCCCGGGCCGCGACGGCCGGCTCAGCCGATGACGGTGTAGCCCGCCGCGCGCAGCGCCTCGCCGACCTCGGCGCAGTGCTCGCGCCCCTTGGTCTCCAGGTGCAGCTCGACCTCCGCCTCCGTGAGCCCGAGCCGTGGATCGGTCCGGACGTGGCTCACGTCGAGGACGTTAGCGTCCACCACTGACAACGCCCCGAGAAGCGAGGCGAGCGCGCCCGGCCGGTCCGTCAGCCGCAGGCGTACGGCCAGGTAGCGGCCCTGCGCGGCCATGCCGTGCCGCAGGACGCGCTGGAGCAGCACCGGGTCGACGTTGCCGCCGGAGAGCACGGCGACGACGGGGCCCTCGAAGGCGCCCGGGTCGCTCAGCAGCGCGGCGACCGGGCTCGCCCCGGCCGGCTCCACGACCAGCTTGGCCCGCTCCAGGCACAGCAGCAGGGCGGCGGCCAGCTCGTCCTCGGTGACCGTGCGGACCTCGTCCACCAGGTCGCCGATGATCCGGAACGGCACGTCGCCGGGCCGGCCCACCTTGATGCCGTCCGCCATCGTCGCCGGGTGCTCGACCGGCATCGGACGCCCCGCCGCCAGCGAGGGCGGGTAGGCCGCCGCGCCCGCCGCCTGCACGCCCACGATCCGCACGTCCGGGCGGAGCGTCTTCAGCGCCGTCGCGATCCCGGCCGCGAGCCCTCCCCCGCCGATGCCGACGACGACGGTGCGCACCTCCGGGCACTGCTCCAGGATCTCCAGCCCGACCGTGCCCTGACCGGCGATGACGTCCGGGTGGTCGAAGGGGTGGATGAACACCGCGCCGGTCTCGGCCGCGTACTCCTGGGCGGCGGCCAGCGTCTCGTCGACCACCTGGCCGTGCAGGCGCACCTCGGCGCCGTAGTCACGGGTGGCGCTGATCTTGGGCATCGGGGCGCCCTGGGGCATGAACACCGTGGACCGCACCCCGAGCAGCGAGGACGCGAGGGCGACGCCCTGCGCGTGGTTGCCGGCGCTGGCGGCCACGACGCCCGCGGCCCGCTCCTCGGGGAGCAGCCCGGCGATCCGCACGTAGGCACCGCGCAGCTTGAACGAGCCGGTCCGCTGGAGGTTCTCGCACTTGAGGTGCACCGGGGCGCCGACCAGCTGCGACAGGTACCTGCTGCCCTCCATCGCCGTCACCCGGGCCACGCCGCCCAGCATCTTCTGGGCGCCGCGCACGTCGTCGAGGGTGACCGGGGGCAGCGCGTCGGACGTGCGGTGGTTCATGTTCCAAGTCTCGCAGTTCACAGCCGCTACTTTGCGGTGTGACCAAGCGGCGAGACGGGATTGCGCAGCGCCGGTACACCCCGCGTCCCGGCCGCGTACCCTGTCCCCCAACCCAGCACCCCCTTCATGAAGTGAGCCTCCGGCCATGCCCACAACACCTGACATGTCGACGGACATGACGACCGTCGCTGACAGCGGTCTCCTCGACACGCTGCAGCACGAGGTGGCGGTGTTCGCCCGCCGTGCCGAACAGACCCGCCTCGGTGGGGTCGGCCACGTGCGCAACTCCATGGACCGCGCCGCGTACCTGCTGCTCAACCGTCTGCACAAGGAAGGCCCCATGGGCGTCAAGGCGCTCGCGGCGAGCATGGGGATCGACTCGTCGACGGTCACCCGGCAGGTCGCCCCGCTGGTCGACACGGGTCTCGTCAAGCGCACCTCTCATCCGGAGGACGGGCGCGCGGTCGTGCTCCAGCTCTCCCCGCGCGGGCAGTCCCGGCTGGAGGAAGTGCGGGCGTCGCGCCGTCAGTTGATGGCCGAACTGACGGAGGACTGGGCGCCGGAGGAGCGCGAGGCGTTCTGCTCGCTGCTCACCCGCTTCAACGTCGCGCTGTCGGCGCGGATGGCCCCCCAGTCGGTGGGCACGGCCGCGGAGACGCCCGGCGCCTCCTGAGCCGGAGCCCGGGAGGGGGGCCCTCACGCGCGGGCGGGCACCCGCGTGTGCCGGGAGGACGGCTCCCGGCTCTTGACCCCCGGGCCACCGCTGGCTTCCCATGAGACCGGGCCCTCCTGACGCACGGCAGACGTGCCGTGCGGCCGGCGGGGGCGGTCCTCGGCACGCGGTCCGGCGGGAGGGGCGGTGGGACGACGGCACATGCTCGGCGACGCCCGCCGCCGTGAGTTCGAGGCGTTCGTCGCGGGCGCGGCGGGACGCCTGCTGCACACCGCGACCCTGCTCACCGGCGAGTCGCGGGACGACAATCCGCGCGCGTGTCGCCTGCTGACGCTTTCGCTCGCGCACACATACGCGTGCTGGGACCGGCTGCGCGGCGAGGACCCCTACGGCGTCGCGCGGCAGGAGCTGGCCACCCGGTTCGCGCGCTCGGTCTGGCACCGGTACGGCGGTCCGGGCGCGCTGGGCCGCAGCCGCCCGCACCCGGACAGCCCGCTCGCCCGGCTCTCCCCGAGGGAACGTCTGGTGCTGGTGCTGCGGCTGTACGAGGGGGTCGGCGAGGAGCAGACGGCGGCGCTGCTGGGGCTGCCCAGGGAGCGCGTCGAGGTGATCTGCTCGCGGGCGACCGCCACGTTGCTGCACCGGCCGCGCGAGGCCGCTCCCCCCGTGCTCGGGGCGAAGGCGGTGGCGCGGTGAACCGGGTTCGGCGGGAGGCCGCCGCACGGCAGGTCATGGAGGCCGCGCCGCCCCCGCGGGTGCCGCCGGAGCTGTACCCGGAGGTCGTGCGGCGCGGCGAGCGCCTGCTGTGGCGCCACCGGGCCGCCGTCCGGCTGATGTGGCTGCTGCTGTGCGCCGCGGCGGTGGCGTTCACCGTGTGGGCGCTCACCGCCCAGCCGTGGGTGGAGCCGCCGTCGGAGACGACTCCACCGCTCACCGGCTGGTGAGATGCCGCCTACCGCTCGAGCGCCTGCTTGAGGTCCTCGGCCAGGTCGTCGACGTTCTCGATGCCCACCGAGAGGCGGACCAGGTCGGCCGGGACCTCCAGGGCCGAGCCGGCCACGGAGGCGTGGGTCATCCGGCCGGGGTGCTCGATCAGGGACTCGACGCCGCCGAGGGACTCGCCCAGCGTGAAGACCTGGGCACGGTTGCAGACCTCGACGGCCGCCTGCTCGCCGCCCTCGACGCGGAAGGAGATCATGCCGCCGAAGGCCCGCATCTGCTTGGCGGCGACCTCGTGGCCGGGGTGCTCGGGCAGCCCCGGGTACAGGACGCTCGTCACGCGCGGGTGCCGGGTGAGCATGTCGGCGATCTTCGTGGCGTTCTCGCTGTGCCGGTCCATGCGCACCGACAGCGTCTTGGCGCCGCGCAGCACCAGCCACGAGTCGAAGGGGCCGGCGACCGCGCCCATCGCGTTCTGGTGGAACGCGAGCTCCTCACCCAGCTCGGCGTCGGCGGCGATCAGCGCGCCGCCGACGACGTCGGAGTGGCCGCCCATGTACTTGGTCAGGGAGTGCACCACGACGTCCGCGCCGAGGGACAGCGGCTGCTGGAGGTACGGCGTCGCGAAGGTGTTGTCGACGACGAGCCGGGCGCCCGCGTCCCGCGCCACGTGGGCGACGGCGGCGATGTCGGTGATGCCGAGCAGCGGGTTGGAGGGGGTCTCCACCCAGATCACCTTGGTCTTCGGGGTGATCGCGGCCCGTACGGCGGCCGGGTCGGAGGTGTCGGCCACCGACCACTCCACGCCCCAGCGGGCGACGACCTTCGCGAAGAGGCGGAACGTGCCGCCGTAGGCGTCGTTCGGGATGACCACGTGGTCGCCGGGGCTGAGCAGCGTACGCAACAGGCAGTCCTCGGCCGCCAGTCCGGACGCGAACGCGAGGCCGCGGCGGCCGCCCTCCAGGGCGGCGAGGTTCTCCTCAAGGGCCGTGCGGGTCGGGTTGGCGCTGCGGCTGTACTCGTAGCCGCCGCGCAGGCCGCCCACGCCGTCCTGCTTGTAGGTCGAGACCTGGTAGATCGGCGGGACGACCGCGCCGGTCAGGGGATCGGCGGTGTTGCCCGCGTGGATCGCGAGGGTCTCGAAGTGCTGACTGATGTGCCTGTCGCTCATGGGGACCGAGGGTAGTGCGCCCGGGCCCGGGATGCGGTGCGGGCGGAACGCGGCGGGCGCGCGGCCGCTCGTACGCCATGTCCGCCGGACCGTTTTTCCACAGGTCGCCGACCTCGTTGGCCAAGTGTCGGCGGCGTCTGGAACGCTTAAGGCATGGAGATTCTCTGGGTCCTGATCGCCGCCGCCATGATCGGCTTCGTCCTGGTGCCGTTCATGCGGCGCAGGAGGGGCATGATCGAGCAGGTCTCGCCGGGCCACCCGGACGCCGCGGACCCGGCGAACTACGGCTTCGTCCGCCAGGAGGAGCTGGACATCCGGATGCCGGGTCCCGACCAGGACCTGCTGGACGTCCTCGACCTGGTGCAGCGCACCCAGGACTACCGGGCGGCCGCGCAGCTGCTGGCCGGTACCGAGGCCGAGGGGGAGCGCCGCTGGCAGCGGGTGCAGGCCTTCGCGGGCGCGGCGGCGCTGGAGCTCCAGCGGCGGCCGGGCGGGGGCGGCGAGGCGCCGGGCGGGCAGTGGCTGCGGGTGTGGCGCACCGAGCAGCCGAAGGACGCGGGCGGCGCGGCCGTGCAGGCGGAGTTCCTGGTGCAGCAGGCGTGGCGTACGGCGACGCCGGGAACGGACGAGTTCCGGATCATCATGGAGGAGGCGAAGGCCGCCTGCGGCCAGGCCGCGCTCCTCGCCCCGGGTGACCCGGTCCCGTACATCGTCGAGCTGTCGGTCGCGCGCGGGCTGGCGTACTCACGGGCCGAGTTCGAGCAGTTGTGGCTGAAGATCCTGGACCGCGCCCCGGCCCACATGGGCGCGCATCTGGCCGCCCTGCACTACTGGTGCGAGAAGTGGCACGGCTCGCGGCAGCTGGCGTACGAGTTCGCGGAGGCGGCGGCCGCCCGCGCGCCCCGGGGCTCGCTGCTCGCCGCGATGCCGCTCTTCGCCGTCTTCGAGCACCTGCCCGAGGTGACCCTAGTCGCCGGCTTCTACCAGAGCGAGGTCGTCACCAAGGCGATCCACGGCGCGCTGTACGCGGTGGGCGCGGCCCGGCCCGACGACCCGATGCTGGCGCATGTCCGCCATCTGCTGGTGTTCTTCCTGGTCCGCGGGGAGCGCTGGGCGGAGGCCATGGACCAGCTGGTGCACGTCGACGGGCATGTCGGTGCCCTGCCGTGGACGCTGTCGGCCGACCCGGCTGCGGAGTTCGCGGTGTACCGGGCGCTGGCGGTGGCGGGCTACGAGGCGAACGGCGGCAGCCCGGCGACGCTGCCCCACTGACACAAGGCGGCCCCGCCGCGTCATGCGCGGCGGGGCCGTGAGGCTCGCGGTCAGCTCGCCTTGCGGGCGGGCAGGCGCCAGCCCGGGCGGGGGAAGTGGCAGGTGTAGCCGTCGGGGTAGCGCTCCAGGTAGTCCTGGTGCTCCGGCTCGGCCTCCCAGAAGGGGCCGACCGGCTCCACCTCGGTGACGGCCTTGCCCGGCCACAGGCCCGAGGCGTCCACGTCGGCGATCGTGTCCTCGGCGATCCGCTTCTGCTCGTCGTCCACGTAGTAGATCGCCGAGCGGTAGCTGAGGCCGATGTCGTTGCCCTGGCGGTTCTTCGTGCTCGGGTCGTGGATCTGGAAGAAGAACTCCAGGATCGTCCGGTAGTCGGTCCGCTCGGGGTCGAAGAGGATCTCGATGGCCTCCGCGTGCGTGCCGTGGTTGCGGTAGGTCGCGTTCGGCACGTCACCCCCGGTGTATCCGACCCGGGTCGCCGTCACGCCGGGGAGCCGGCGGATCAGGTCCTGCATCCCCCAGAAACATCCGCCCGCCAGCACGGCCCTCTGCGTCTGCGCAGCCATTGCGGCCCTCCATCCTTGTCGCTTCACACACTCGGGCTTCTCGACTGGCATGTCCACCGGCATCGATGCCCACCAGCGACAACACGCCGGGGGCCGCCGCGATTCCGGGGGCGGTCCCTGATCCGGCGCCGGGCCCGCGTCCGCCGGCACGGCCAGGGGCACCTCGGCCGGCGCCGGCTGGGGCTAGGGGGTGTCTTCCCCGGTGTTGAGCCGGGCCGCCTGACGGGTCAGGTGGTCGCGTTCCGCCAGGTTCGGGGCCTTGAAGGCGGCCTCCGCGTACAGGCGTGCCGCCGTCGGGAGGTCTCCGGCGCGTTCGTGGAGGTGGGCGGCCACGGCGGTGTGGCGGGGCAGGGCGGGGTCGAGTTCCAAGAGGGCGGCCAGTCCGGCCCGCGGGCCGTCGGCCTCGCCCACCGCGACCGCGCGGTTGAGGCGGGCGACGGGGCTGCCGGTGAGACGGACCAGTTCGTCGTACCACTCGACGATCTGCACCCAGTCGGTCTCCGCGGCGGTGGGGGCGTCGGCGTGCAGCGCGGCGACGGCGGCCTGGGCCTGGAACTCGCCGAGCCGGTCGCGGGCGAGGGCCGCCTGCAGGATGCCGATGCCCTCGGCGATCGACCGGGTGTCCCAGCGGGAGCGGTCCTGCTCGGCGAGCGGCACCAGGCTGCCGTCGGGAGCAGTCCGGGCGTCGCGCCGGGCGTGGTGCAGCAGCATCAGCGCGAGCAGCCCGGAGACCTCGGGGTGGTCGACGGCCGCCGCGAGCTGCCGGGTGAGCCGGATGGCCTCGGCGGCGAGGTCGACGTCGCCGGAGTAGCCCTCATTGAAGACGAGGTAGAGGACGCGCAGCACGGTCGCGACGTCGCCGGGCCGGTCGAGCCGGAAGCCGGACACCGTGCGCTTGGCCCGGCTGATGCGCTGCGCCATGGTCGACTCGGGGACCAGGTAGGCCTGGGCGATCTGGCGGGTGGTGAGCCCTCCGACGGCGCGCAGGGTGAGCGCGACCGCGGAGGACGGGGTCAGCGACGGGTGGGCGCACAGGAAGTACAGCCAGAGCGTGTCGTCCGCGGACGGCACGGGCCCGGGGGCCGGTTCCCCGTCGGCGCGGTCCTGGCGCCGGCGGCGCGCGGTGTCGGCGCGGGCAGCGTCCAGGAACCTGCGCCAGGCCACGGTGATCAGCCAGCCCTTGGGGTCCTCCGGCGGGTCGGCGGGCCAGACCCGGACGGCCTCGACCAGCGCGTCCTGCACGGCGTCCTCGGCCGCCGCGAAGTCGGCTCCGCGGCGGACGAGGACGGCGAGGACGCGCGGGGTGAGGCTTCTGAGCAGGGCCTCGTCCAGCGACGGGGGCATCGGCGCGGTCACTCCGTGATGGTGGGCGCCGCGTGCAGGAAGGGACGGAGCTCCAGCCACTCGTGGATCGGCTTCCCACCAGCGCCGGGGGCGGCGGACAGCTCACCGGCCAGTTCGACGGCGCGGTCGTGGCTGTCGACGTCGATGACCATCCAGCCGGCGATGAGGTCCTTGGTCTCCGCGAACGGCCCGTCGGTGACCGGCGGGCGCCCCTCCCCGTCGTAGCGGACCCAGGTGCCCTCGGGGGCGAGCGCTTGCCCGTCGACGAACTCGCCGGTCTTCTCCAGCCGCGCGGCGAAGTCCTGCATGTACTGGATGTGCGCGGAGACCTCGTCGGGGGTCCAGCGGTCCATCGGCACGTTGTTCACCGCGTCGGGGGCGCCGCGGTAGTGCTTGAGAAGCAGGTACTTGGCCATGACGGTCTCCTCGGTACGGACACGAACCATTGTGGTCGCGTTCACACCGGGGACGGAGCCGGTCACGGGTTCTCGACATCCTGGCGGAGATTTTCGCGGGGAATTTTTTATTCGAAAATGTCTGCGATTTCGAGCAGGTCGTGCCTACGCTCTCCTCATGCCTCTTCACCGAGCGTTACATACGATCCTGGTGCTCGTCGTGGCCCTCGCCGGCGCGCTGGGCGCCGGCTCGGGCACCGCGCTGGCCGGGGACGGCCGGGCCCCCGCCGACCAGCGCCCCCGGCACGACGGGCAGCTGCTCTCCTACAACCATGCCTACGGCGTGCTCGACCGGGAGACCGCCGACGCCATCGAACACTCCGCGTATCTGCGGGAGTTCGCGAACTTCCAGGTCCGCACCACCACCGGCGCCGGCGGGCAGGTCTGGACGGGCCGGTACCTGATGGGCCGCGAGACCTATCTCGAACTGTTCGGCGTGGGCGACCTGCCCGGCCAGGACGGCGAACTGGGCGCGGGCGGCCTCGGCATCTCCGCGGAGCGGTCCGGCGACCTGATCCGCGCGGCCGGGCGGCTGCCGGGTCTGGGCGTCCCGGACCCCATCGCGTTCCAGCAGACCCGGGACTTCGGCGACGGCGTCCCGGTGCCGTGGTTCGACGCGATCCTCACCACCGCGCAGTACGACGGCTTCGGCGCCTGGGGGATGGAGTACCGCCCGGAGTACTTCGCCGACCCGCGCGGCAGCACCGAACCGGCCGCGTACCCCGGTGACGTGGGCCGGGAGCGCTATCTGCCCGACGCCTACCGCGACCACCTGATGCGGGACGTCACCTCGATCCGGCTGGCGGTCACCCGGCGCGACCTCGACAGCACGGTGCCGCTGCTGCGGGCCGGCGGCTTCAGCGTCCATCCGGTGCCGGGCGGCGGGATCGTCGCGCGGGGCGGCGGCACCACGATCCGGTTCGACGCGGTGCCGCGCGAGGAGGCCGGCCTGCGGGACGTGACGTTCGCGCTGAACGACGCCGTGGCGTCCCGGCACGTGGAGCGCGTCGGCCGCTCGGTCCTCACCGTGGGCCCCGGCGCCCGCGCCGTGTGGACGTTCGGCCACTGAACGGGGCACGGCCCGGCGGGGCGGTGGTCACCGGCCCGCCGGCCCCCTCACAGAGCCGTCCCCCGGCCCGCCCTGGTCGCGTCCGCGCCCCAGCTCGCCAGCAGCCGCAGCCCCTCCGCGGACGGGGAGCCGGGCTCCGCGTAGTACGTGGTCAGATACTGTTCGGTGCCGTCGGACAGCTGGAACGAGTCGAAGTTCAGGCTCAGCTCACCGACGAGCGGGTGCCGCAGGCGTTTGACGCCGTGGGTCTTCTCCTTGACGTCGTGGACGGCCCACAGCCGCCGGAACTCGGCGCTCTTGACGGACAGTTCACCGACCAGCGCGGACAGCCTCGGGTCGTCCGGGTGGCAGCCGGCGTCCATGCGCAGATAGCCCACCATGTCGGACGCCTTCTCGTCCCACTCCACGAACAGCTCGCGGTAGTCGGGCCGCAGGAACACCATCCGGGCCCAGTTCCGCTCCTGCGCCGGCAGCTCCCCCCAGTCGCCGAAGACGGCCGCGGTCATGCGGTTCCAGGCGAGGATGTCCGAGCGGCGGCCCGTGATGTACGCGGGGATGCCGTCGATCGACTCCAGCAGATGCCGCAACGCCGGCCGCACCTGCTCGGTCCGGGCGGACGGCTTCCTCTTGTGCTGCTTCGGCTTGGCCAGGTGCATGAGGTGCGCGTGCTCGGCGTCGCTGAGCCGCAGCGCCCGCGCGATCGCGTCGAGGACCTCGGCGGAGACGTTGCGTCCGTTGCCCTGTTCCAGGCGCGTGTAGTACGCCACGGACACCCCGGCCAGCTGCGCCAGCTCCTCGCGCCGCAGCCCCGGCACCCGGCGGTGCCGCCCGAAGTCCGGCAGCCCCACGTCCTGCGGCTTCAGCCGGGCCCGCCGGGTGCGCAGGAACTCGCTGAGCTCGGCGCGCGGGTCCAGCCCCGCCCCGGCGGAGGGCCCTGTCTCGGATACGGGCTGCTCGTCCATGCCTCAAGTATTCCTGGTCGTACGCACGGGAGCCTGACCCCGCCGGTGGTAGGACCGGCGGACGTACGTACAGCCGGGGGCTGGGTGGCCGCGGCGGGTCCGGGCAGGCTGGACGCCGTGCCCGGACACAGCACCACCAGGAGGTACCGGGCGCGCCGACCCCCGCGAGGAGATCCCCGGCATGACCACCGTCGCCGCGTACGCGGCACCCGCCGCCAAGGCTCCGCTGGAGCGCACCACCATCGAGCGCCGCGAGGTCGGCGCGCACGACGTCCTGATCGACATCAGGTTCGCCGGCATCTGCCACTCCGACATCCACCAGGCCCGGGAGGGCTGGGGCGAGGCGATCTTCCCGATGGTGCCCGGCCACGAGATCGCGGGCATCGTCTCCGAGGTCGGCCCCGAGGTGACGAAGTTCAAGGTCGGCGACCGGGTGGGTGTCGGCTGCATGGTCGACTCCTGCCGTACGTGCGAGAACTGCGCGGCGGGCCTGGAGCAGTACTGCCTCGAGGGCAACACCGGCACCTACAACGCGATCGGCAGGGACGGCGAGCCCACCTACGGCGGCTACTCGGAGAAGGTCGTCGTCGACGAGAACTTCGTCCTCCGCATCCCAGACGGCCTGTCCCTGGACGTCGCCGCGCCCCTGCTGTGCGCCGGCATCACCACGTACTCCCCGCTGCGCCACTGGAACGCCGGCCCCGGCAAGAAGGTCGCGATCCTCGGCATGGGCGGCCTCGGCCACATGGGCGTGAAGATCGCGCACGCGCTCGGCGCCGAGGTGACGGTCCTGTCGCAGTCCCTGCGCAAGAAGGACGACGGTCTGCGGCTGGGCGCGGACCACTACTACGCCACCAGCGACGACGCCACCTTCAAGGAGCTGCGCGGCACCTTCGACCTCATCCTGTCCACGGTGTCGGCGCCGCTGGACCTGGACCGGTTCCTGTCCCTGCTGCGGACGGACGGCGCCTTCGTGAACGTGGGCGCCCCCGAGGAGCCCGTCGCGCTGAACCTGTTCTCGGTGATAGGCGGCCGCAAGACGCTCGCGGGCTCCGGCATCGGCGGCATCCGCGAGACCCAGGAGATGCTGGACTTCTGCGCGGAGCACGGCATCGGCGCGGAGATCGAGCTGATCGGCGCCGCCGAGATCAACGAGGCGTACGAGCGGGTGCTCGGCAGCGATGTGCGGTACCGGTTCGTGATCGACACGGCGACGATCTGAGCCGGACCTGACCGGGGGCCCCGCGGCGCGTGCGCCACGGGGCCCCCGGCGTTCCGGTCGCCGCACACAGGGCCGCGGCTGCGGGTGCTACTTGCCGTAGTAGGCGTTGTAGATCGAGATCGTCGCCTTGTTGCCCTTCTTGTCGGCGACCTTGCCGTGGAAGGAGATCCCCTTGCCCTTCGCGGGGTTCGTCACGGTGATCTTCCCGTTCCGCACGTCGAGCTTCTTCCAGGTCTGGCCGTAGTCGTACGACACGTAGACGTGCAGCGACTTCAGGTTGCGGCCGGCCGCGGCGCCGACGACGGTGACCGGGAAGGTGACCTTCTTGCCGGCGTCCGCCCGGCTGTCCAGCCCGGTCCTGGCGCCGAACCGCACGGTGGAGGCCGGAAGGGCCACCGGGTCACCGGACGGCTTCTTGGAACGGAAGGTCCAGCTCGCGTCGATCCGGGTGGAGGCGGCGGCGACCTTGACGCTCCGCTTCACCGAGGTCGTCAGCCGGTACTCGGCGTCCGCCGCGGGCACCTTGAACGCCTCCCCGAGCAGCGGATCGTCGTTGGTGCCGATCCGGGTGCCGTTGCGGTAGAGGTTCGTGGTGACCGCGGTGACGTCGGACGACCCGGCGTGCTTGTTGGCGTCGGCGAACAGCGGCAGGAAGCCGTAGATCTCGTTCCCGTCGCGGAACAGGCCGTAGTCCTTGTTGATGTGCGGGCCGAAGACGGCCGTGTTGAACGTCTTCGTGTAGCTCTTGCCCGCCTTGAAGGTCTGCGGGTCGCCCAGCGTGTAGAAGGCGTCCACGATCCGCAGGCCGTCGGCGTTCCGCCCGGAGTACTGCTCCATGTCGAACGTCCACTGGATCTTGTCGGACGTCGACAGGTACAGCGTCCGGGTGCCGGGCAGCTTCTGCTCCACCGGCGTGGCGAAGACGACGTCGTCGGGGAGGAAGCCGACGGGCAGCAGGGCACCGGTCTTGCCGGGGGCGGCGGCGCCGAGGCCGTTGGTCACCTTGGCGAACTCGCCCGCCGTGAAGTGGCGGACCTTGTCGCCCTGGATCTTCTTGACCTTGGCCCCGGTGGCGACGTCGTACTCGGTGGCCGCGCCCTTGGTGTACTGGGCGTTCCAGGTCTGGGTCAGACCGTCGGCGACCTCCGGGCCCAGGTGGGCCATGCGCAGGTCGGCGAAGGAGCCGAGGCCGACGCCGAAGCCGATGCCCGCCGTGTCGTAGAAGTAGCCGGACGAGGCGAACACCGGCTTGGCCCCCGGGTCCGGCACGGTGATGTCGGCCGACTTCGTGGTGCGCGCGTCGATGGTCAGGGTGGTGTTCCGGGTGACGTTCAGCTTGGGCTGGACCACCCAGTCGAGGCCGCCCTCCAGGGTCACCCAGTCCTTGGCGATCCAGGCGTCCATCAGGTACGCGCCCTTGGGCACCCGCAGCCTGACCGTGCCGGAGGGGGTCGTCGGCACCTGGTAGGCGCGCTCGCTCGCCAGGCCGGAGAAGCCGATCAGGGCCGTGTTGTACTCGGGCGCGGGCTTGCCGTCGCGGCCGATGTGCTTGACGGTGACGTCGTAGGACTCCACCTCGCGCTGGACCGCGGCGGCCGTACGGACGCTCTGCCCGCCGCCCGTCGCCGTCACGTACGCGGAGTAGGCGCCGTCCAGGGTGCCGCCCAGCCGGGTGTCGACGGTGAAGTCCACCGTGGCCCTGCCGCCCGCCGGGACCGTCACCTCGGTCGCGCCCAGTTCGAAGAAGCCCGCCGGGGCGGCGTGGCCCTTGGGGTCGGTGGCCTTCACGGCGAGCTGGAGCGTGACGTCCTTGGTGCCGAGGTTGCGGTACGTCAGCTTCCGGGCGTCCGGCTTGTCGTCGGTGTGCGGCCACTGCTGGGTGCCGAAGCTCACCGACACCGGCTCGGCGATGACGTCCTGCTTGATGGCCTTGTCGACCTGGATGCGGCCCGCACCCTGCTGGAACGGCGTGTACGCGCCGCCCTTGGCGGAGGCGGTGAGGGCGCCCTTCAGCTCGGTGTACGTCCAGTCCGGGTGCTGCTGCTTGAGGATCGCCGCCGCGCCCGCCACGTGCGGGGTCGCCATCGAGGTGCCCTCGATGGTCACATAGCCGGGCGGGTTCTCCCCCACCTCCTGCGCGATCGCGCTGCCCTTGGCGGAGGCGGCCGTGATGTCCACGCCGGGCGCGGTCACGTCCGGCTTGACCGCCCCGTCGCCGGCCCGGGGGCCGGTGCTGGACCAGGGGGCGAGGGCGTCCTTGTCGTCGACGGCGCCGACGGTGAGCGCGGCGTCCGCGCTGCCGGGAGAACCGATCGACTCCGGGCCCGCGTTGCCCGCGGCGATGGTGAACAGGACGCCCTTCTCGGCGGACAGCTTGTCGACCGCCGCCTCCAGGGGATCGACCTCGGGGGTGTCGGTGCCGCCCAGGCTCATGTTGACGATCTGCGCGCCCTGGTCGGCGGCCCACTCCATGCCCGCGAGGATGCTGGAGTCGTCGCCGTAGCCCTCGTCGTCGAGGACCTTGCCGTTGAGGATGCGGGCGCCGGGCGCGACGCCCTTGTACTTCCCGCCGGACTTGGCTCCGGTGCCCGCCGCGATGGACGCGACGTGGGTGCCGTGCCCGACCTTGTCGGTGGTGTCCGGGGCCGGGCTGAAGTTCTTGGCGGCGACCACCTGGTCCTTGAGGTCCGGGTGGGTCGCGTCGACCCCGGTGTCCAGGACGGCGATCTTGACGCCCTTGCCGTCGTAGCCGGCCGCCCACGCCTTGGGGGCGCCGATCTGCGCGACGGACTTGTCGAGGCTGGCCCTGCGGACACCGTCGAGCCAGACGTGCGCGATGCCGGAGGCGGTCCGGTCGCCGTCGGTGAGCGCGTCCCACAGCCCGGGGGCGCCCTGGTCGGTGGTCTGCACGGCGTCCGCGTTGAGGGACTTCAGGGTGCGGCGCAGGGTGCCCGCGTCGCGGACGTCCGCCTTGGCGCCGGCGGCGGCCCCCCGGTAGCCGACGATGACCTTCGGGCCCTTGGCGCCGGAGGCGCCGGTGCGCGACCTCGTCAGCTCGGTGACGTCGAACAGGCGCCGGTCGAGCGTTCCGTCGGCGACCAGCCTGACGGCGTCGGCCGGTACCACGAGGGTGTGCCCGTCGATCCTGCGTATCTGGACGGGTATGTGGGTGCGTCCCTTCGCCCGCTCCAGGCCGACGACCCGGCCCTTGGCGTCGACCGAGACCCGGTCGCCCGTGATCAGGGTGACGCGGTGCGGGGACGGGGCGGAGGCGGCACCCGACGGGCGCCGCTCCGGCTGGGCGGACGCGGGGCCGGTCGTTCCCGCGGTGAGGGCGAGGGCGGCCGCCGAGGCGACGGCGGCCGCGCATGCTCGTCTGACGTGTCTGCGCAAGTTTCCCCCTTGCAGAAGATCCGGGTGAGTTACCCGTTCACCCGTCCGGGGGTGGTCCCGTACGCATGCGCGTCGCCCCCCGGATCACGCAGTATGCCGAGGGGCGATCTCACGACTCAAGGGAGCGGGGGGAGTTGGCCGGCGCACCGGGCGACTGTTACGGGACCGGCCCAACTCCGTTACGCAGTCGCTGGGTTAGGCCTTGGCGTTCTCCTTGACAGTGATGCGTCCCTTGCGGATGGTCGCCAGCCGCGGGGCCTTCCGCGCGATCGCCGAGTCGTGGGTGACCAGGATGAACGTCAGCCCCAGCTCCTGCCAGAGGCGTTCGAGCACCTCCATGATCTCGTCGCGCGTCGACTCGTCGAGATTCCCGGTGGGTTCGTCGGCGAGCAGCACCTTGGGCCGCTTCACGAGGGCGCGGGCGACGGCCACGCGCTGCTGCTGCCCGCCGGACATCTCGGACGGCAGATGGCCCAGCCGCTCGCCGAGACCCACGGAGTGCAGCGCCTCGGCGGCCCGCTCGCGCCGCTCGCGGGCCTTCAGGCCGAGCGGGACGAGCGCGGTCTCGACGTTCTCCTGGGCGGTGAGGGTGGGGATGAGGTTGAAGGACTGGAAGACGAATCCGATGGTCTCGCTGCGCACCCGGGTCAGCCGGGCCTCGGGGAGCCCCGCCAGGTCGGTGCCGTCGAGGACGACCTCGCCGGAGGTCGGCCGGTCGAGGCCGCCGAGCATCTGCAGCAGCGTGGACTTGCCGCCGCCGGTGGGGCCCTGGATGACGAGCCGGTCGCCGTCCGGGATGGTGAGGTCGATCCCGTCGAGGGCGAGGACGGTGTCCTTGCCGCGGGTGTAGCGCTTGGTGACGTTTCTGAGTTCGTACATGGTGGCTCCTGGGTCGGGTCGGGGTGGTGCGCGTCGTTCCCGGCCGCTAGGCGACGCGGCGCAGGGCGTCCGCGGGGCGCAGCCGCGAGGCCCGCCAGCCGCCGAACGCGCCCGCGATCAGGCCGCCCGCCACCGCGAGGCCGACCGCCAGGCCCACCGTGGTGAGGCTGACCGGGGCGGTCAGGGCGACCTCGAGCGTCCGGGACGCGCTCTCCCGCCCGGGACCGCCGACGAAGCCGCCTCCGCCGCCGGGTCCGCCGATGCCGCCGCCCCCGGGGCCGCCGCCGAGTTCCGCCTTGAGCGTCGGGCTGACCGCGGTCACCGCGTAGGCGCCGGCCAGGCCGACCGCGATGCCCAGGACGCCGCCGAGCAGCCCGTTGACGACCGCCTCGCCGACCACCTGCCGGGTCACCCGGCCCGACTTCCAGCCGAGCGCCTTGAGCGTGCCGAACTCCCGCACCCGGCGCGAGACCGCCGAGGAGGTCAGCAGCCCGGCCACCAGGAAGGCGGTCACGAGCACCGCGACGGACAGCCAGGTGCCGACGCGGGTGGCGAGCGAGGACGCCGTGGACAGGGAGCCGGACACCGTGTCCGCGAGGTCGGCGGAGGTCGTCACCGTCGTACCGGAGACGTTCTTCCGGATGGCCGACTTGACGGCGTCGATGCGCTGGGAGTCGGTGGCCTGCACATAGACGGTGGTGACCTTGTCCTTGGCGTCCGCGAGGGTCTGCGCCCGCTTCAGCGGCATGTACAGGTTGGCGGCCGCGTCCCCGCTGTCGGGCGTGGCGATGCCGATGACCGTGAACTTGGTGCCCTTGACCGTGACGGTCGAGCCGGCCTCGAGCTTCTTCTCCTTCGCGTAGGAGGTGTCGGCGATCACGACCTTGGCGTCGGTCTCCGTCGCCTTGAAGGTACGGCCGCTGGTGATCTTCGAGGAGGTCAGCGGTCCGAGGCCGGTCCGGGTGACGTCGGCGCCGTAGACGGAGTAGCTGTTGACGTCGAAGTCGGCGCCGCCGCCGCGCACTTCGCCCTGCGGCTGCCCGGTGCCGCCCTGCCCGGGGGGCCCGCCCCGCTGCCCGTCGTTCGGGTCCTGCTGGAACTGGCCGCGGGTGAACTCGCCGCTCACCTTGAGGACTTGCAGGCTCAGTCCGCCGACCGCGTCGGCGACACCGTCCTGCCTGCCGACCTCGGTGACGGTGGAGGCGGGCAGCGTCTGGAAGCCCTGGACCATGACGCGGTCGCTGGACTGCTCCCCGCCGGAGTCGTCGTCCCGGGCGTCGAACCGGAAGCGCGGGCGCTCCGAGGTGCTCGACGCGGGCTCGGCGGCCTTGGTGACGGTCATGTCCGTGCCCAGGCCGTACAGGGACTGCAGGACCTTGTCCTGGGCCTTGCTCATGCCGGAGGACACCGAGGTGACCAGGATGACCAGCGCGATGCCCAGCGCGAGCCCGGAAGCGACGACGAGGGCCGCCTTTCTGCGGCGGCGCAGCTCGCGCCTCAGGTAGGTGAAGAACATGCGCCGCAAGCTAGGGGCCGCGCCTGATGAAGCGATAAGGCCGCGATAAGAGACGGATGAGAAGGCCGGCGCGGCCCGGAAACGCCGATGCCGCCCCGGGGGGCGGCATCGGGTCGTGCGGGGATCGGTGTGGCTCAGACGGCCGAGCCGGCCTTCCACTGGGCCCAGTCGAGGTTCCAGCCGTTGAGGCCGTTGTCCGGGGCGATGGTCTTGTCGCCGGTGTTCTGGACGACGACGACGTCACCGACGATGGAGTTGTTGAAGAACCAGTAGCCCGCGGTGCCCTTGTCGTTGGCGCCCTTGGTGTCGGACAGGCCGACACAGCCGTGGCTGGTGTTCACGCTGCCGAAGATGGACTTGGCGCCCCAGTAGTTGCCGTGGATGAAGGTGCCGGAGGTGGACAGGCGGATGGCGTGCGGCACGTCCTTGATGTCGTACTCGCCCTTGCCGTCGTCGTCCGTGAAGCCCACGGTCGCGCCGTTCATGCGCGTCTCCTTGAACTTCTCCGACATCACCATGACGCCTTCGTACGTCTTGTTCTCCGGGGAGCCGGCCGAGATCGCGATGGTCCTGACGACCTTGCCGTCCTGTGTGACGCGCATCTGCTTGGTCTTCGCGTCGACGTAGGAGACCTGGTTGCGGCCGATCGTGAAGGTGACCGTCTTCTGCTGGACGCCGTAGACGCCGGCGGCGCCCTCGACGCCGTCCAGGGCCATCTTCAGGGTGACCGTGGAGCCTTCCTTCCAGTAGTCCTGGGGACGGCAGTCCATGCGCCTGTCGTTGAACCAGTGGCAGACGACTTCCTGGCCGCTGGTGGAGTTGACGGAGACGGCCTTCTGCACGGCGGCCTTGTTGGTGATCGCCTTGTCGAAGTTGATCGAGACGGGCATCCCGACGCCGACGGTGGAGCCGTCCTCCGGCGTGAAGTAGCCGAGGAAGCTGTTGTCCGGGGAGACGGTGGTGAAGGAGCCGTTCTCGTGGGCTTCGAGGCCCTTGGCGTCCTCCGCGGTCACCGTGATCTTGTAGGTGGTCGAGCGCTGCAGCGGGCCGCTGGGCTTCCAGCTCTTCTTGTCGGCGGATATCCGGCCCTCGACGGCGGCGCCGTCGGCGGTCGTCATCTTCACGTCCGTGAGCGAGCCCTTGCTCACGGTGACGGCGGCGGAGTTGTTGATGGAGGCGTTGTCGGTGCCGTCCTTCGGCGTGATCTTGATCTGCGCCTCGGAGGTCTTCTTGGCGGCGGCCTCGTCGACCTTGGCCTGCGAGGTGTCGCCGCCGCCGGAGGCGTCGGCGTCACCGCCCGAGCAGGCCGAGAGCACCAGGACACCGCCGAGCAGAGCGGACGCGGCCGCCAGGCCCTTGCGCCGCTTGCTGTTCGTCATCACACGCTTCTCCATCGTTCCCGAATCCCCAAAACGCCCGAGAGCCCCGTCAAGGATCTTCAACGCCACGACCGGTCCGTCCCGTTCCACATCCCTGTCATGTGTGGGGCACACCACCTCGGCCGTGGCCGGTGGTGCTGATCGCGGTGCACGCGCCCCATGAGACGACACAACCCCGGACGGCGGTTGCCGCCCGGGGTCACGATTTCCCCAAGACGCCTCAGCCGGCCCGCGTGGGCTCTTCGTCGTCGAAGTCCTCCTCGTCATCATCCTCGCCGAGGTCCCACTCGGGCGAATCCGGGTCGTAGTCGATGGCCTCGGTCGACCAGGAGGCCTGGGCGAGTTCGATCCCCGGCACCTCACTGACCAGGTCGAACGGATCCACGAGATAGGCCAGCGCCTCCGCAGTGTCTTCCGTCACAACGGTCTCGGCGTGTGCCCGCTCGTCGTCGGGCAGGCCACCCTCGGCCGCCTCGCCCTCGATGCGCCCCAGCGCGGCGGCCCGCACGGCCGCCTCGTCGGCCACTTCCAGGACGAGCTCCAGACGAAGCCGTACAAAGCGTGTGTTTTCCGGTGTACTCATACCTGGAGCGTACGGCTCATTTCCCCCGTGACTTTCCCGTGACCCGCGACTTTCACTACCATCGGCCCACACGGCCAATTCGCCAGTAGCGCAAGGGGATCGATATTCCGTGTCCGCCGCTCACCGATCGTCGTCCACCGCACGCCGATCGCTGCTGACCGCCACCGCCGCGGGAGCCCTGCTGGGCGCCCTGTGGTTCGTGCCCTCCGCCAACGCCACGGGCGGGGAACCGGCGAGAACGGAACCCACGGCGGCCCCCTCCGTTCGGGTCACCCAGCAGGCGCGCGCCGCCTCCACCGGCGCGGACGGCACCGCCGAGACCGCACAGGACACCCGGCTCGCCGATACCGGAAGCTTCGACACCACCCCGTACATCGTGGGCGGGACCGCCTTCCTCGCGCTCGGCGCGGGTTTCGTCGCCTACTCGGTGCGCCGCGAACATCTGGGATTCTGAAACATCTTGACGATTCTTTGACTCGCCGTTCATAGTCCCGATCATGAAGAGATCATCGGGCGTGCGTGTAGCCGCCACGGTTGCCGTGAGCGCGCTGTCGCTCGCCCTTCTCACGGGTTGCGGTGGGGGGTCTGACGACGCGTCGAACGGGTCGGACGGGCAGACCGCGAAGGACACGACGGCCGCGAAGGCGCTCAGCGCCGCGGAGGTCAAGAAGTCGATCATCGCCCAGGGCGATGTCGAGGGTTACAAGGTGGACGCCTCCGGCAAGAAACTGCCGAAGTCCAAGGACGAGGTGAAGGCCGCGGACGCCAAGTGCGCGCCGATCGCCTACGCCATGGCCGGTCTGGCGCCCGGTGACGCGGCGGCGAGCGCCTCCGTCCTCGCCACGCAGGAGAAGAAGCCCAGCGCCGACGCCTCCAAGGCCCTGGAGGACATGACGGAGGGTGAGATCGAGGATTCGCTGACCTCCGCGATGAGCCTCGAGATGACGGCCGTGAGCCTGTCGTCGTACGACGGTGACGGCGCCGAGCAGACCTTCAAGTCCGTGTCGGACGCGGTGGACGGCTGCGCCGGCGGCTTCTCCGCGGCCACGCAGGGCGCCGAGCAGAAGGTCATCGAGGTCACCTCGGAGAAGGCGTCCGGCGCCGGCGACGAGTCGGTGGCGTTCACGGTGGTGAGCGACGAGGAGGGCGAGAAGTCCACCACGCACGCCCAGGTGGTGCGGCACGGTTCGACGATCGTCACGTACCACACGATCAACATCGGCCTGATGATGACGGGCAAGGCGTACACCGTCCCCGCCGCCCTCGTCGAGGCGCAGACCGCCAAGCTGAAGTAGCCCGGTCCGGCACACGACGAGGGGCCCTGCCGCACGCGGCAGGGCCCCTCTCGCCGTCACGGGGACGGCCGCCGGTTCACAGGAGCGGGCCGGTGACCTTCTCCACGGCCGCGACCAGCTGCCCGGTGCGCACGAAGGCGTCCGCCGCGGCGAGGTCGGGGGCCAGGAACCGGTCGGGCCCGGCACCCTGGACGCCCGCCGCCCGGACGGCGCCGATGACCTCTCGGGAGGCCGGCGCCGGGGTGAGCCCGTCGCGCAGCTCTATCGCGCGCGTGGCCGCGTACAGCTCGACGGCGAGGACACGCGCGAGGTTGCCGACCGCGGTGCGCAGCTTGCGGGCCGCCGACCAGCCCATCGAGACGTGGTCCTCCTGCATGGCGGACGACGGGATCGAGTCCGCCGAGGCGGGCACGGCCAGCCGCTTCATCTCGCTGACCAGGGCGGCCTGCGTGTACTGGGCGATCATCAGACCCGAGTCGACACCGGCGTCGTCGGCCAGGAACGGCGGCAGCCCGTGGCTGCGGTTCTTGTCCAGCAGCCGGTCGGTGCGGCGCTCGGCGATGGACGCGAGGTCGGCGGCGGCGATGGCGAGGAAGTCGAGCACATAGGCGACGGGCGCCCCGTGGAAGTTGCCGTTGGACTCCACGCGCCCTCCCCCGGAGCCGGAAGCCTGGGAGGTGCCCCCGGGCAGCACCACCGGATTGTCGATGGCCGCGGCGAGTTCGCGCTCGGCGACCAGCCGGGCGTGCGCCATCGTGTCCCGCCCGGCGCCGGCGACCTGCGGGGCGCAGCGCACGGAGTAGGCGTCCTGGACGCGGGGCGCGTCGTCCTGGTGGTGCCCGGTGAGCTCCGAACCCTTCAGCACGGCGGCCATGTTGGCGGCGGACGCGCCCTGCCCGGGGTGCGGGCGGATGGCGTGCAGCTCGGGCGCCAGCACCCGGTCGGTGCCGAGGAGCGCCTCCAGCGACAGGGCGGCGGTGACGTCGGCGGACTTGTAGAGCGTGTCGAGGTCGGCGAGGGCCATGATCAGCATGCCGAGCATGCCGTCCGTGCCGTTGAGGAGGGCGAGGCCCTCCTTCTCGCGCAGTTCGACGGGCTGGATGCCGTGCGCGGCGAGGAGGTCGCCGGCGGGCCGCACGACACCGTCGGGGCCCTCGGCGTCGCCCTCGCCCATCAGCGTGAGGGCGCAGTGCGACAGCGGGGCGAGGTCACCGGAGCAGCCGAGGGAGCCGTACTCGTGGACGACGGGCGTGATCCCGGCGTTGAGGACGTCGGCCATGGTCTGCGCGACCTCCGGCCGTACGCCCGTGTGGCCCGAGCAGACGGTCTTCAGGCGCAGGAACATCAGCGCCCGGACGACCTCCCGCTCCACCCGGGGGCCCATGCCCGCGGCGTGCGAGCGGACGATGTTGCGCTGCAGCTGGGCCCGCAGCTCCGGGCTGATGTGCCGGGTCGCGAGGGCGCCGAAACCGGTGGAGACGCCGTAGACGGGCTCGGGCTTGGCCGCCAGCGCGTCCACGATCTCGCGCGCGGCGGCGAGGGCCGCGAGCGCCTGCGACGACAGCTCGACGCGGGCTCCGCCGCGTGCCACGGCGAGGACGTCGGACGCGGTGACCCCGGACGTCCCCACCACCACAGTGTGCATATCCATATTCAGGAGCGTACGCAGTGAAGATGAAGATGTCACTAGTGGGTGGCCGCTCCACCCCTTACCGGGCGGCACCGGTCACGGCAGCCGCCCGCGGAACCGCCGCCGCTCCAGGGGGCCCTCCCCGGAGGGCTCGGTGTCGGCGAGCCGCAGCACCGGATCGTCCGGCCCCTCGCGCCCCGCGACCACGGGCCGCTCGGCCCGCAGCGCCTTGGCGCGGTACTGGGCGGCGTCCGCGAGCCGGAACAGCCGCCGCGCGCTGCGCACCGGTCCGATCGGGTCCTCGGTGGACGCGACCCCGCACGCCACTCCCTCGCCCAGCTCCAGCTCGGCCGCCCTGCGGCACAGCTCGTCGGCGGCCTTGACCACGTCGTCCGCCGGGGAGCCGACGGCCAGCAGGCAGAACTCGTCCCCGCCGAGGCGGGCGGCGAGCGCGCCCGGGAGCATGGCCCCGCACAGCGACAGCACCGACCCGAACCGCTCAAGCAGCCGGTCGCCGGCGGCGTGGCCCTGGGTGTCGTTGACCCGCTTGAGCCCGTTCAGGTCGCACACGACGAGGGAGACGACGACCGCGTCCGCGCGATGCCGCTCGACGGCCTCCTCCAGCCGCACATCGACGGCGCGGCGGTTGGCCAGCCCGGTGAGGGAGTCGGTGAACGCCAGCCGCCGGGCCTCCTCCAGCCGCTCGCTCTGCGCGAGCCCGGCGGCCACCACGGAGGCCAGCACGGTCGCGAAGTCGGCGTCGCCCCGGTCGAACACGGGGACCCCCGCCGGGCGCGCCACGTAGAGCTCTCCCCAGGCCCGCCCGTGCAACACGATCGGCGCGACCACACAGCAGCCCCGGCCGCGGCGCCGCAGCGCGGCGACCCGCTGGTGGCAGTACCCGGGCTGGCCCGCGGCGGGCCCCTCGGCCGTCTCCACCCAGGCGTCGGGCTCGCCGCCGGCGGCCCACCGCTCGTGCAGGAACTCGGTGATCTCCGGGAACTGGTGGACGGGATACGTCTCCTCGGCGGGGAACTCCTCCTCGCCCTGGGTGCGGTCCCCGACGTTCACGAGGACCCGCAGCCGCCCGAGCTCCCGCTCCCACACCGACAGCGCGGCGAAACTCCCCGCCAGCGCCCGGCACGCCCCGAGTGCCGCCGCCCGCCAGGACTCACGCGCGGTGTGCGCCGCCGCCATCCCCTGGGCCAACGCGACCACGGCCGCGAGACGTCTGTCCTCACCCATCACCCCAGGCTAGGGAGCTTTGCCCTTCTTTGGGACATTGGTGTGGCGAACGGGGCGCTCACCGGGACACCGCCGCGCCGGTCACTCCCCCGGCCACCGGGGCTTGCGCTTCTCGTTGAAGGCGGCCACGCCCTCCGCGCGGTCCCCCGAGAAGGCCACCGACCGCCAGGCCGCGTCCTCGACCTCCAGGCCGGCCCGCAGATCCAGCCCGAAGCCCAGGCGCAGGGCCTTCTTCGCGGCCCGCAGCCCCACCGGCGAGTTGGCGGCCATCCGGGCGCCCAGCGCCAGCGCCTCCTCGCGGTCGCGCCCCTCCTCGACGAGCACGTCGACCAGGCCCAGCTCACGGGCCTCGGGTGCCTCGACCCGGCGCGCGGTGAAGATCAGCTCGGCCGCGCGGGCGGCCCCGACCCGGCGCGGCAGCAGCTGTGTGCCGCCGCCCCCGGGGATCACGCCGACCGACACCTCGGGCAGGCCCACCACGGCCGTGGGGTCGGCCACGATCACGTCGCAGGACAGCGCCAGCTCGAAGCCGCCGCCGAGCGCGAAGCCGTGCACGGCCGCGACGGTCGGCACGGGCAGCTCCAGTACGCCCGTGTACGCGCCGCGCGCCACCGGGCGCTGCCGCACCAGGTCGGCGTCGCTGAAGGAGTTGCGCTCCTTCAGGTCCGCCCCGACGCAGAACGCCCGTTCGTGCGTGGACGTGAGCACCACCACCCGTACGTCCCGGTCGGCGCCCAGCGCGGCGCAGGCACCCGCGATCGACCGGGCCATCTCCGTCGAGACGGCGTTCATGGCCTTGGGCCGGTCGAGGGCGAGCTCCGCGACATGCCCGTCCCCATGCCGCCGCACCAGGACGAACTCCCCGAACCGCTCCTCACTCATGACACCCTCCGGTTAACGCGGGTTAACAACACTCGCCCCGATCATCGCAGCCCGGCCCCTCCGGGGAAAGGCCCACCACGCGCGGGGCCCGCCCCAGCCCCGACACCCGTTCGAGTGACATCCCGCCCAAGTCCCGCTCCACCCCCCACAGCACCGCATAACGTGCCCGACACCACGGCGCCCAGGGGGCACAGGCGCGTTGGGAGGGGTCGCGATGGGCAACACGGCGGACAGACCGAAGGAACGGGCACCGGGCCGGATACCGGGGGCACCCGAAGCGGGCGCGGGCAAGGCGCAGCAGCCGAGGCCGCGACCGCGGCCGGCCCAGGGCACGACGTACGGGACAGGGTCGCCGCAGAGGACCCCGGGCACCAGCCCGGCCGGCACTCCGAAACCGGTGCCGCCGGCGGACAAGGCGCGGCCCGCGCGGAAGGCCCCGCCCTCCGCCGGGACGGACACCGAGCCGCCGCGGCCGGCAGGGGACAAGGGCACTGCGACCGGGTCCCCCCGGCCCTCGGAAGAAGCCGCTGCCGCCGCTGCCGTCAAACCCGGCCAGGACCCGCGGCCGGCCCACGCCACGGCCGCGAAGCCGGCCCCGGACCCGGCCAAGCACCCGGGGCCGCCCACAGCCAGGACTCCGCGGCCGCCGGGGAACACGGGTGCCACACCCGGGTCGTCCCCGCCCTCGGAGGCAGCCGCTGCCGCCACCGGGAAGCCCGGCCAGGTCCCACCGCCGGTCAGGACACCGGGTCCGCCCGCAGCCGCCCGTGCGCAGGACCCGAGCGTCACCGAAGACACCCCCGACGCATCCGAGACGGCCGCGCACGCCCGGCTCTTCGGTGCCCGGGGCCGGCACCGGCGGCGGCCGCACCGCAAGGCCCTGCTCGCGGCCGGAGGCCTGGCCCTGGCCGCCGGGGCGCTGGGTCTCGTACGGCTGGCGCCCGAGACCGGCATTCCAGGGCTGGGCCCGGCGGACCCCGGGGACACGCCGGACCTCGCCATCGACGCCGGCACCGGTCCGGACCGCTCCACGAGGGCCGCCGCCACGCTCGCCCCGTCGGCCCGTGCGCATCCGAGCCCGTCGGCCACCTCGGCCCTGGGCGGCCCCGGCACCACGCCCTCCGCCGGCTCGATCCTCGTGCCGACCGCGACGGCGAGCGAGGCACAGTCCCCCGCACCCGGCGCGACAGGTGACGCCTCGACGCCGGTACGCCCTCCTCAGGCGCCGCCGGCCGCCACGGAACCGTCCCGGCCCGCGCCCACGACGCCGCAGCACCCCCCGGCGCCCGGCCCCACCGCGTCCCCGACACCGGCTCCGCAACCGTCGGAGCCCGACGACCGCGGCGTCTGTGTGCCGGTCATCGGGCTCTGTATCGATCTGTTCGATTCCCGCGGCCAGGGCTAGACGGCCGCGGACCCGGGGATCACTCCTCCCCGGCGGGCGTCCTCCGGGTCAGCAGCCACGGTTCGACGACCCCGAGGCCACGCACGGGACGCTGCCACATCGGCTGGAGCGCGAACCGGTACGCCGGTGGCTCCTCGCCCTCCTTCTCGGCGGTGGCGGCCGCCTCCGCCGCCTCAGCCTCCGAGGCGGGGGCCTCGCCGCTCCGGATCAGCTCCTCCGCGAACGCGCTGTCCACGAGGACCGCGTCGCGGGGGGCTATGGAGGTCAGCCGGGAGGCGAGGTTCACGGTCGTGCCGAAGACATCGCCCATCCGGGTGGTCACCGTGCCGAAGGCGATGCCGACCCGCAGTTCCGGCATGGTCTCGTCGTGGGCCATCGTCTCGATGAGCCGCAGCGCGATCTCCGCGGCGACGCCCGCGTCGTCGGCGGCGTACAGCACCTCGTCGCCGAGCGTCTTGATCAGGCGTCCGCCGTTCGCGGCCACCAGGTCGGCCGCCGTGGTCTCGAAGGCCTCGACGAGCTCGCCGAGCTCCTCCTCCTCCATACGGCGGGTCAGCCGGGTGAAGCCGACGAGGTCGGCGAAGCCCACGGCCAGCCGTCGGTCGACCATCTCCTCGTCGTCGGCGGCCTGCACGACCCGGCCGGTCGCGGCGGCCAGCTGGCGCCGCCAGACGTAGACGAGGAACTCCTCCAGCTCGGGCAGCAGCAGCTCGACCAGCGGATACGTGACCTCGGTGCGGGTCATGCCGGGTTCCGGGGGCTCGGTGAGGCCCTCCAGGAAGGAGTCGATCTGCCACTCCGCGAGCCGGGCCGTGGTCTGTCCGGTGGACCGGGCCACCTGCACGGCCATGGCCTCGCTGAGCAGCCCCGCCTCGACCAGACCGGCCAGGCGCCGCAGCGCCAGCACGTCGGCCTCGGTCAGCGCCTTGGCCTGCCCGATGTCCGCGAAGCCCATGGCCCGCCAGAAGCGGGAGGCCAGCTCCATGGAGACCCCGGCACTGCGGGCCGCCTGAAACGGTGTGTAGCGCCGCTCGGCGCCGAGGATGAGCTGTTCCAGGCGCAGGGCGAGGGGGTCCTCGCCCGGTTCGGCGGCGTGGGGGTCCACGCGGCCGTCCCCGCCGGAGCCCGTGTCGTCGACGGTCACGCCTGCTGCCCTTCCGATCTGCCGCGGTCGAGTAAGCGACCGGCCTTCACTTTACGGCAGGTGTGCGCCAGCTCACTCCGCCGGGGAAAGCCGATCCTGCCGTACCGCCGCTGGTGGGGTACCCGGGCGGCCGCGATCCGATCCGGCGCACGCCGTCCCGGCCGGGCTTCCGCTCGGCCCCCCGCGCGTCCGTACGCCCGCCGTCACGCCCGGCGCAGGTGCACGATATCTCCGGCGCCCACCGGCTCCTGCACGCCCTCCCCGGTCGCGATCACGAGCCGCCCGTCGCCGTCGAGCGCGACGGCCTCCCCGGTGATCGCCCGGTCGCCCGGCAGCTCCGCCCTTACCTGCTTCCCCAACGTTGCACACCCGGCCGCGTACGTCTCCTGGAGTCCGCTGACCACCGGGTCGCCCGTCGCGGCCCGCCACCGTCCGTACCACTCCTCCAGGGACCGCAGCACGGCCCGCAGCAGGGGGTCCCGGTCGGTGCTGACGGCGCCCGCGAGCGCCAGTGAGCCCGCCTGGGGCACCGGGAGCTCGTCCGCGCGCAGCGTCACGTTGATGCCGACGCCGATGACCACGCCGTCGTCACCGGCCCGCTCGGCCAGGATGCCGCCGGCCTTGCGCTCCTCGCCGCCGATGGTCAGCAGCAGGTCGTTCGGCCACTTGAGTGCCGTGTCCACGCCCGCGGAACGCGACAGCCCGGTCGCCACGGCGACGCCCGTGAGCAGCGGCAGCCACCCCCAGCGGGTCACCGGCACCTCGGCCGGGTTCAGCAGTACGGAGAAGAACAGCCCGGAGCGGGCCGGCGCCGTCCAGTCGCGGTCGAGGCGGCCCTTGCCGGCCGTCTGCTCCTCGGCGATCAGGACCGTGCCCTCGCCGGCCTCGCCCTTGGTGGCCAGCTCCACCAGGTCGGTGTTGGTGGAGCCGGTGCGCGCCACGACCCGCACGTCGCGCCAGAGTCCGCCCTCCCGGACGAGTCCCCGGCGCAGGGCGGCGGCGTTGAGCGGCGGACGGTCCAGGTCCGACCAGCGGCTGTCGTCTGATGCATCTCGCGGCGTCATGCAAGCCACCCTAGGTGTGTGAAACGCCGCACTGCTGATCCGCGGACCCCCCACTACTCTACGGATGAGTAACCGTCCCCCCTTTTGAGCAGGCAGGGAGCCGCGATCCCGATGTCCGAGCCGGAAGAGCAGATCGACATCCACACCACCGCGGGCAAGCTCGCGGATCTCCAGCGCCGCATCGGAGAAGCGACGCACGCCGGCTCCGCACGCGCCGTCGAGAAGCAGCACGCCAAGGGCAAACTGACGGCCCGTGAGCGCATCGAACTCCTCCTCGACGAAGGGTCCTTCGTCGAGCTCGATGAGTTCGCCCGGCACCGCTCCACCAACTTCGGGCTGGAGGAGAACCGCCCGTACGGCGACGGCGTGGTGACCGGCTACGGCACGGTCGACGGCCGTCCGGTGGCCGTGTTCTCGCAGGACTTCACCGTCTTCGGCGGCGCGCTCGGCGAGGTCTACGGCCAGAAGATCGTCAAGGTCATGGACTTCGCGCTGAAGACCGGCTGCCCGGTCATCGGCATCAACGACTCCGGCGGCGCCCGTATCCAGGAGGGTGTGGCCTCGCTGGGCGCGTACGGCGAGATCTTCCGCCGCAACACGCACGCCTCCGGTGTCATCCCGCAGATCAGCCTGGTCGTCGGCCCGTGCGCGGGCGGCGCGGTCTACTCCCCGGCGATCACCGACTTCACGGTGATGGTCGACCAGACCTCGCACATGTTCATCACCGGCCCGGACGTCATCAAGACCGTCACCGGCGAGGACGTCGGCTTCGAGGAGCTGGGCGGCGCCCGCACCCACAACTCGGCGTCCGGCGTCGCCCATCACATGGCGGGCGACGAGAAGGACGCCATCGAGTACGTCAAGCAACTGCTGTCGTACCTGCCGTCCAACAACCTGTCCGAGCCTCCGGCGTTCCCGGAGGAGGCGGACCTGGCGGTCACGGACGAGGACCGCGAGCTGGACACGATCGTGCCGGACAGCGCGAACCAGCCGTACGACATGCACGCGGTGATCGAGCACGTCCTGGACGACGGCGAGTTCTTCGAGACGCAGGCGCTGTTCGCCCCGAACATCGTCACCGGCTTCGGCCGGGTCGAGGGCCGTCCCGTGGGCGTCGTCGCCAACCAGCCGATGCAGTTCGCCGGCTGCCTGGACATCGCCGCCTCGGAGAAGGCCGCGCGGTTCGTGCGCACCTGCGACGCCTTCAACGTGCCGGTGCTGACCTTCGTCGACGTCCCCGGCTTCCTGCCGGGCGTGGACCAGGAGCACGACGGCATCATCCGCCGCGGCGCCAAGCTGATCTACGCGTACGCCGAGGCGACCGTCCCGCTGATCACGGTCATCACCCGCAAGGCGTTCGGCGGCGCCTACGACGTCATGGGCTCCAAGCACCTGGGCGCCGACCTCAACCTGGCCTGGCCGACCGCGCAGATCGCCGTGATGGGCGCGCAGGGCGCGGTCAACATCCTGCACCGCCGCACGATCGCCGAGTCGGACGACCCGGAGGCGGCCCGCGCGAGGCTGATGCAGGAGTACGAGGACGCCCTGCTCAACCCGTACGTCGCGGCCGAACGCGGGTACGTCGACGCGGTGATCATGCCGTCCGACACCCGTCTGCACATCGTGCGCGGCCTGCGTCAGCTCCGGACGAAGCGGGAATCCCTGCCTCCGAAGAAGCACGGCAACATCCCCCTCTAGTCCCACTGGGAGCCGTCATGAACATCAAGGTGCTCCGGGGCAACCCGACACCGGAGGAGCTGGCCGCCGCACTGGCGGTGGTCCGCGCCCGCGCCGCGGCGGCGTCAGCCGTGCCGCCCGGCGCACCCGAGCCGCGGGACGGGTGGTCGGACCCGTCCCGCATCGCCGCACACCGGCTGCCGCAGCCGGGCCCGTCGACGTGGGCCCGGACGTACTGGCCCGGTTAGCAGACGGCCGCCGCGACGGCTTCGGCCATCACCTCGTACCCGGCGTCGTTCGGGTGCAGGTGGTCGCCGAAGTCGTAGGCGGGCCGCAGCCGGTCGGGGTCGGCCCCGTCGGCCAGCGCCCGGTTCAGGTCCACGACCGCGTCGTACTCGCCCGAGCCGCTGATCCACGCGTTCAGCTCACGGCTGACCTCGGCCGCGTGCCGGCCCCAGTGGTCGGAACCCGCGAACGGCAGCAGGGTGCAGCCGGCCACCCGCAGTCCGGCGGCCCGGGCCTGCCGCAGCACCTCCCGGTGCCCGGCGATCAGCTCGGCCGTCTCCACCACGGGCGCCGGCTTGTAGGTGGGCTGTTCGTCGGTCTCGCTGAAGCCGATGTCGTTGAGCCCGAGCAGCACGACCAGGGTGTCCACGCCCGGCCGCTCCAGCACGTCCCGGCGCAGCCGGGCCACGCCCCGCTCGCCGTACCAGGCGGAGTCGTGCAGCAGCAGGTTCCCGCCGATGCCCGCGTTGAGGACGGGCCGTCCGGTGCGGGCGGCGAGCGCGTCGGACCAGCGCCGGTCGGCGCCCGGTGTGGAGCCGAACCCGTCGGTGATCGAGTCACCGAAGAGCGCGACGGCGTCCGTGCGCCCGGCGTCGGTCTCCACCGCCGTCAGGACGTACCAGGACGCGCTGACCTCGTCGAAGCCCGCCCCCGCGGGGTCCGCCGTCAGGTCGCCCGGGCCTCGGTGGGCGTCCGCGAAGGCCTGGGCGTGGAACGTGGCGGGGCCGGTGGCGGCGTCGAAGTACAGGGTGACGGTCAGCGACTCCCCCGCGGCGACGGCGAGCGGCACGTCGTCGCTGACGAGTTCCCCGCGCGCCGGTACGGCCGCCTCGGCTGAGCCCCCGAAGGTGAGCCGGGTGAGCGTCCCGGGCCGTACGGCGCCCCCGGGTGCCGTACGGCCGACGCTCGCGGCCGCGATCCGCACGGGCGAACTGCCGTACGCGTGCCCGAGCCGTATCCGCAGCCGTTCCCCGCCCGCCGACAGCCGGACGGCCTGCCGCAGCGACTGGCGCCAGAAGCCCTCCCGGGACCAGTTGGGGGTGAAGCCCTCGCTGGGTGGCTGGGGCGAGGCGCTCCAGGACGTGGTGAACACGCGAAGCCTCCAAACGGAATCACAGTCCCATTAATTAATGGCACAGTAGCACCGTTAGGAGAAAACCTGAGTACGCGTACTCAGGCGCCGGGCGCTCCGCCCGGCCGACGATGGAAGGCATGCTGTGGTCCGACCCCGAGAACGAGCCGCCCGAGGAACTGCGCGAGATGCAGGACAGGTTGCGGCGGCTGGGCGTTCTCATGGCACTGGCCATGGTCCTGACGATGATCGTGATCGGGTTGAGGTGAGCACGGCCCTGCCCGCCGATACGCTGACGGCATGACTGATCAGCCGCGCCGCCGACTCGTCCTCGCCTCCCAGTCCCCCGCCCGGCTCAACCTCCTGCGCCAGGCCGGACTGAGCCCCGAGGTCCTGGTGAGCGGCGTCGACGAGGACGCCGTCACCGCCCCCACCCCCGCCGAGCTGGCGCTGGCCCTGGCGGAGGCGAAGGCCTCCGTCGTCGCGGCACGGCCCGAGGTCCAGGGCGCGATCGTGATCGGCTGCGACTCGGTCCTCGACCTCGACGGGCAGCCGCTCGGCAAGCCGGCCGACGTCGAGGAGGCCGCCGCACGCTGGAAGGCCATGCGCGGCCGCGCGGGCACCCTCCAGACCGGCCACTGCATCTACGACACCGCCATCGGCCGCTACTCCTCGGCGACCGCCTCCACGGTGGTCCATTTCGGTGAGCCGACCGACGACGAGATCGCCGCCTACGTGGCCTCCGGCGAACCGCTGCACGTCGCCGGGGCGTTCACCCTGGACGGCCGTTCGGCCCCGTTCATCGACGGCATCGAGGGCGACCACGGCAACGTCATCGGCATCAGCCTGCCCCTGGTCCGGCGGCTGCTCGGCCGGCTCGGTGTCGGGATCACGGAGTTGTGGGCGCCGGCGGGGGCGTGACCGGGGAACCGCCACCCGCGGAGCCGTCGCCGTCCCCTGCGGACGGGGCGTCGGCCGGCTTCGCGGGCGCGCCCTGACCGTCGTACGTCATCAGCACCAGCACGATCAGGGCGAACACGACGACCATGAAGAGGAACGCCGTCCAGCCCACCAGGCCCCAGGCGAACGCGCCCAGCAGCGCGTGCACCACGGCGGCGCTGATCAGCAGGACACGCCCGAACCCGGCCGGCGCGCGGTCGCGCAGGGCCACGAGCAGGGCCACCAGACCGCACAGCGCGAAGTAGGCGCCGAAGACGACACCGCCCGCCTTCGACGACACCGACATCACGTCAGGATCCAGACCGGCCAGGGACATGTCCTGGCGGTCCACGACGATCCCGAGGAACCAGTTCAGCGCCCCGACGCCGAGCGCCTCGACGAAGAGCACGACCGCCACGACCCACGCCACCGGTCTGCGCACCACCGGCCCCACCCACTTCCGAGCTCACCGAGCGCCGCCCCGGCCCATCCGGGCGCGGCCGCTGTTACCCCAAGTACGTTTCGAGACATCGCGAACGCTACTAACGGGTAAACCCCGGGACAAGGGTCCGGGCGGGGGCAAAGAATCATTGGGCCATTCGTAGGGATTCCACAAAGAAACCAAGTGGCCCGCAGCACGTGGTGACAGAGACCTTGACCACAGCGGAGGGCTAGGGTTTTCCGGGAGAGACCTGCGTGCCGAGGCGCGACATGGGATTTCGCAGGGTGGGCCGACCCCGAATCACGCTCCGTGTGGGCAAGGTCACCACTGGGGACGGGTCGAAGTGCCGTGTCGGCAGTCCCTAAACTCGGCTTGTTTCAAGGAGGGAGCCTCAATCGTGCGCAAGGTGCTCATCGCCAACCGTGGCGAAATCGCTGTCCGCGTGGCCCGGGCCTGCCGGGACGCCGGGATCGCGAGCGTGGCCGTCTACGCGGATCCGGACCGTGACGCGTTGCATGTCCGCGCCGCGGATGAGGCGTTCGCCCTGGGCGGTGACACTCCGGCCACCAGTTACCTGGACATCGGCAAGGTCCTGGCCGCCGCCCGTGAGGCCGGGGCGGACGCGGTCCACCCGGGGTACGGGTTCTTGTCGGAGAACGCCGACTTCGCCCAGGCCGTCCTGGACGCCGGGCTGATCTGGATCGGCCCGCCGCCGCAGGCCATCCGCGACCTCGGGGACAAGGTCGCCGCCCGGCACATCGCCCAGCGTGCCGGGGCCCCCCTGGTCGCCGGGACGTCCGACCCGGTCTCCGGCGCCGACGAGGTGGTGGCCTTCGCCGAGGAGCACGGCCTGCCCATCGCGATCAAGGCCGCCTTCGGCGGCGGTGGCCGCGGCCTGAAGGTGGCCCGCACCCTGGAGGAGGTCCCCGAGCTCTACGACTCCGCCGTCCGTGAGGCCGTCGCCGCGTTCGGCCGGGGCGAGTGCTTCGTGGAGCGCTACCTCGACAAGCCCCGCCACGTCGAGACGCAGTGCCTGGCCGACACCCACGGCAACGTCGTGGTGGTCTCCACCCGTGACTGCTCGCTGCAGCGCCGCCACCAAAAGCTCGTGGAGGAGGCCCCCGCGCCGTTCCTGTCCGAGGAGCAGGTCCGCCAGCTGTACTCGGCGTCGAAGGCGATCCTGAAGGAGGCCGGGTACGTCGGGGCCGGCACGGTGGAGTTCCTGGTCGGTGTGGACGGCACGATCTCCTTCCTGGAGGTCAACACGCGTCTGCAGGTCGAGCACCCGGTCACCGAGGAGGTCGCCGGGATCGACCTGGTGCGGGAGATGTTCCGTATCGCCGACGGTGAGGAACTCGGCTACGGCGATCCGGTCCTGCGGGGGCACTCCTTCGAGTTCCGCATCAACGGCGAGGACCCGGGGCGGGGCTTCCTGCCCGCTCCCGGCACGGTCACCACGTTCGCGCCGCCGTCCGGTCCGGGCGTGCGTCTGGACGCGGGGGTGGAGTCCGGCAGTGTGATCGGCCCGGCGTGGGACTCCCTGCTGGCCAAGCTGGTCGTCACCGGTGCCACCCGTGAGCAGGCCCTGCAGCGGGCCGCGCGTGCTCTGGAGGAGTTCACGGTCGAGGGCATGGCCACGGCCATCCCGTTCCACCGGGCCGTGGTCAAGGATCCCGCGTTCGCTCCCGAACTGACCGGGTCGAGCGAGCCGTTCACGGTCCACACCCGGTGGATCGAGACCGAGTTCGTCAACGACATCAAGCCCTTCACCTCCCCCACCGACACCGACACCGACGAGGAGGGCAGCCGCGAGACGGTCGTCGTCGAGGTCGGCGGCAAGCGCCTCGAGGTCTCCCTCCCGGCGTCGCTCGGCATGTCGCTGGCCCGCACCGGCCTCGCCGCCGGCGCCAAGCCGAAGCGCCGCGCGGCCAAGAAGTCCGGTCCGGCCGCCTCCGGCGACACCCTGGCGTCCCCGATGCAGGGCACGATCGTCAAGGTCGCGGTCGAGGAGGGCCAGGAGGTCAAGGAGGGCGACCTGATCGTCGTCCTGGAGGCCATGAAGATGGAGCAGCCGCTGAACGCCCACAAGGCGGGCACGGTCAAGGGCCTGACCGCCGAGATCGGTGCCTCCCTCACCTCCGGCGCCGCGATCTGCGAGATCAAGGACTGACGCCCCACCACGGCACCGACGAGGCGCCCGGCGGACCCCATGGACGGTCCGCCGGGCGCCTCGTCGTACGGGTGGCATTCTTGAGGCACACCGGAGCCGGGGCGACTAGGAGGCAGGGTGGGCGCCACCTCACGCGAGCGAGCGGGGAGCGAGGACCTCTTGGTGCCTGTGCGTGCCATGCGCGCGGACGCCCGCCGCAATCACGAACGGCTGCTGACGGAGGCCCGCGCGGCCTTCGCCGAGCACGGCACCGACGCGTCCCTGGAGGACGTGGCCCGGCGGGCCGGCGTGGGCATCGGCACGCTGTACCGGCACTTCCCCAACCGGGACGTCCTGGTGAGCGCCGTCTTCGAGGACGCCGCGGGTGAGCTGCTGACCCGCTCGCGCCAGCTCCTCGACGCCCCGGAGCCCTGTGCGGCCCTGGTGACCTGGCTGCGCGAGACGGTGACGCACGCGGGCGAGTACCGGGGTCTGGCCCGCTCCCTGATGGCCGTCTCCGCCGACGGGTCCTCCGCGCTCGCCCGGTGCAGCGACCCGATCCGGCAGGCGGGCGGGGCGCTGCTCGCCCGCGCCCAGCAGGCCGGCTCCGTCCGCGCGGACGTGGCGATCGCCGACCTGCTCCAGCTGACGCACGCGATCGCCCTGGCGGCGGAGGAGACCCCGTCCGACCCGGGCCTCGCGGACCGGCTGCTGAACCTGACCCTGCGGGGCCTGAAGCCCTAGACGAATTCAGCGCCGCCGCAGATCGGCGACCCGGGCCCGCTCCCGCTCGGCGCCCTGCTCACCGAGCATCGTGGCGGCGGGCCGCAGCCCCGGAGGAGCCTGACCCCGGCGCGGTCCCGGCAGCGCGCGCTGCTGCCGCCGCGCCGGGGCCTCGTCACCCCCCGACGCCCCGGCCGCCCCGGCCACGGCGATCTGCACCCCCTGGTCGGCGAGGGCCTGGAGCTCGGTGTGGGCACGGTCGTCATGGGCCGGCGGCTCGTCGGTGACCAGCCGCGTGATGACGTCCGAGGGCACCGTCTGGAACATGGTGTCGGTCCCGAGCTTGGTGTGGTCGGCGAGGACGACGACCTCCGCTGCGGCCTGCACCAGCGCCCGGTCGACGGACGCCGACAGCATGTTGGACGTGGACAGTCCGCGCTCGGCGGTCAGACCGCTCCCGGAGAGGAAGGCCCGCGACACCCGCAGCCCCTGGAGGGACTGCTCGGCGCCGCTGCCGACGAGCGCGTAGTTCGAACCGCGCAGCGTGCCGCCGGTCATCACGACCTCGACCCGGTTGGCGTGGGCCAGTGCCTGCGCCACCAGAAGGGAGTTGGTGACGACGGTCAGCCCGGGCACCCGGGCGAGCCGGCGGGCCAGCTCCTGGGTGGTGGTCCCCGCCCCGACGACGATGGCCTCGCCCTCCTCCACGAAGTTCGCGGCGAGGTCGGCGATGGCCGTCTTCTCGGCGGTCGCGAGATGTGACTTCTGCGGAAAGCCGGACTCCCGCGTGAACCCGCCCGGCAATACCGCACCGCCATGCCGGCGGTCGAGGAGTCCTTCTGCCTCCAGCGCGCGCACGTCCCGCCGTACGGTCACTTCGGAGGTCTGGACGACGCGGGCGAGCTCACGGAGCGACACGGCCCCGTTCGCTCGCACCATTTCGAGGATCAATTGGCGACGTTCTGCAGCGAACACGAAACTGACAGTAACCCCAACGACCGTCTGGTTTCAGCAGTTTGCGCCGAATAACAGAAGTTGTTCGTCCGCTGGCACGCGGAGTGGTATAAGGCCTAGTCCCGCCGCCTATGCCGCTCGCATGCCCGGCAACTCCCCGTGACCAGCGAGGAGTCGGATCCAGCCGTCAGAGGTCGGCGCCCGCCTTGCGCGTGTGCAGCTGCCGGGCGACCTCGGCGATCGACCCCGAGAGCGAGGGGTACACGGTGAAGGCGTTCGCGATCTGCTCGACCGTCAGATTGTTGTCGACGGCGATCGAGATGGGGTGGATCAGTTCCGAGGCGCGAGGGGCGACGACCACCCCGCCGACCACGATGCCGGTGCCCGGCCGGCAGAAGATCTTGACGAAGCCGTCGCGGATGCCCTGCATCTTCGCGCGCGGATTGCGCAGCAGCGGCAGCTTCACCACGCGGGCGTCGATCTTGCCCCCGTCCACGTCGGCCTGGCTGTAGCCGACGGTGGCGATCTCGGGATCCGTGAAGACGTTCGAGGACACGGTCTTCAGATTCAGCGGGGCCACCGCGTCGCCCAGGAAGTGGTACATGGCGATACGTCCCTGCATCGCCGCGACCGAGGCGAGGGCGAAGACGCCCGTCACATCACCGGCGGCGTAGACGCCCGGCGCGGTCGTCCGGGACACCTTGTCGGTCCAGATGTGCCCGGACTCGCGGACCTTGACGCCGGCCTCCTCCAGGCCGAGGCCCTCGGAGTTCGGGACGGCGCCGACCGCCATCAGGCAGTGGCTGCCGCTGATGACCCGGCCGTCCGCCAGCGTGACCTCCACCCGGTCGCCGACGCGCTTGGCGGCGGCGGCGCGCGAGCGCGCCATGACGTTCATGCCGCGGCGCCGGAAGACGTCCTCCAGGACAGCGGCGGCGTCCGGGTCCTCGCCGGGCAGCACCCGGTCCCGGGACGACACCAGCGTGACCCGCGACCCCAGCGCCTGGTAGGCACCGGCGAACTCGGCGCCGGTGACACCGGATCCGACCACGATGAGCTCCTCGGGCAGCTCGTCGAGGTCGTAGACCTGGGTCCAGTTCAGGATCCGCTCGCCGTCCGGCTGGGCGTCGGGCAGCTCGCGCGGATGACCGCCCGTCGCGATGAGCACGGCGTCGGCGACCAGCGTCTCCTCGCTCCCGTCGGCGGTCCGCACCACGACCTTGCGCGACCCGTCGAGGGCCTGCATGCCCTCCAGCCGCCCGCGCCCGCGCATGACCCGGGCGCCGGCCCGGGTCACCGAGGCGGTGATGTCGTGCGACTGGGCGAGCGCGAGCCGCTTCACACGGCGGTTGACCTTGCCCAGGTCGACACCCACGACACGCGCGGGCGTGTCGATGTGCGGGGTGTCGTCGGCGACGATGATGCCCAGCTCCTCGTACGAGGAGTCGAAGGTGGTCATCACCTCGGCCGTGGCGATCAGAGTCTTGGACGGTACGCAGTCGGTCAGCACCGACGCCCCGCCCAGACCGTCGGAGTCGACGACGGTCACCTCCGCGCCGAGCTGAGCGGCCACCAGCGCCGCTTCGTATCCGCCGGGTCCGCCACCGATGATCACGATCCGAGTCACGTACTCCATTGTCCCGCACGCCACGGGGTGCGACCGCCTGGGGGGCCGCCCGAGACACCACCGTTACGGGAGTGGCACTGCCGTACCCTCTCCCCATGTCGCTCTACGCCGCGTACGCCGGCAATCTCGACGCGCGGCTGATGACCCGCCGCGCCCCCCACTCGCCGCTGCGCGCCACCGGCTGGCTCAACGGATGGCGGCTGACGTTCGGCGGCGAGCAGCTCGGCTGGGAGGGCGCGCTGGCCACGCTCGTCGAGGACCCGCTGGAGCAGGTCTTCGTCGCGCTCTACGACCTCGCGCCGATGGACGAGGAGTCCCTGGACCGCTGGGAGGGCGTGGGCCTGGGCGTCTACCGCCGCCTACGGGTGCGCGCCCACACCCTGGAGGGCGAGGAGCCGGCCTGGACGTACGTCCTGAACGCCTACGAGGGCGGCCTCCCCTCGGCCCGCTACCTGGGCGAGATCGCGGACGCCGCCGAATCGGCCGGAGCCCCTCACGACTACGTCATGGAACTGCGCAAGCGCCCCTGCTGACCCACCAGCCCCGCTTTTCGTCGGATACGACAAGACAACGATCGCCATCCCGTGAGCTCCGTCATCTACGCGCGTAGGACCAAACCGGCTACCCTCAGGCGCGTGAACGCATCTCTTCTTCCGGACGACATCCAGGGCGACCCGCACGCGGCCGCCGACGCCGCTGCCGCGCGCCTGCGCGAACTCACGGGCGCCGACACCCACGACGTCGCCCTGGTGATGGGCTCCGGCTGGGCACCGGCCGTGGACGCCCTCGGCGCGCCCGAGGCCGAGTTCCCGGTCACCGAGCTGCCCGGCTTCCCGCCGCCGGCGGTCGAAGGGCACGGTGGCAAGATCCGCTCGTACCGCACGGGCGACAAGCGGGCCCTGGTCTTCCTGGGCCGCACGCACTACTACGAGGGCCGCGGCGTGGCCGCCGTCGCCCACGGTGTGCGCACCGCGGTGGCGGCGGGCTGCAAGACGATCGTGCTCACCAACGGCTGCGGCGGCCTGCGCGAGGGCATGCGCCCCGGCCAGGCGGTCCTGATCAGCGACCACATCAACCTCACGGCCACCTCCCCCATCGTCGGTGCCAACTTCGTCGACCTCACCGACCTCTACAGCCCCCGCCTGCGCGCCCTGTGCAAGGAGATCGACGCCACCCTCGAAGAGGGCGTCTACGCACAGTTCCCCGGCCCGCACTACGAGACGCCGGCCGAGATCCGCATGGCCCGCGTGATCGGCGCCGACCTGGTCGGCATGTCGACGGTCCTCGAGGCGATCGCCGCCCGCGAGGCCGGCGCCGAGGTCCTCGGCATCTCCCTGGTCACGAACCTGGCCGCCGGCATGACGGGCGAGCCCCTCAACCACGAGGAGGTCCTCCAGGCGGGCCGCGACTCGGCCGCCCGCATGGGCTCCCTCCTGGCCCAGGTCCTGGGCCGCCTGTAGGCCCCGAGCCGCGGCGCCCCCGTGAAGCCCCCGCCCGGGTGCCGCACGGCGGGGACAGCCGCGTACGGCGAGAAGGGCCCGGGATGGCGGTGTCCGCCCCCCAGCGGCCGGCGTCAAGGAACGGCACAGCCGTTCCGCCCGAGCCGCCGTACCGAGGACGGACACCCCCATCCCGGGCCCGCACCCCGTTCCACGGCCCGGCGCCGCACCAGCCCCACCCGGCGGAACGGGCCCCCGCAGGCACGGACAACGCGGCCCGCACCGGGAAGACGGCCCGCACCCGCCCTCCGACCCGACCACCACGAGAGGCTGACCGACGTGCAAGACGACCTCATCGCCCGGGCCCAGGCATGGCTCGCCGAGGACCCCGACCCGGAGACCCGCGCCGAACTCGCCGCGCTCCTGGACGCCGGGGACACCGACGAGCTCGCCGCCCGCTTCGCCGGCACCCTGCAGTTCGGCACCGCGGGCCTGCGGGGCGAACTCGGCGCCGGCCCGCTCCGCATGAACCGCTCGGTCGTCATCCGCGCCGCCGCCGGCCTCGCGGCGTACCTCAAGAAGCAGGGGACCCCCCACGGGGACGGCACAGCCGGCCTGGTCGTGATCGGCTACGACGCCCGCCACAAGTCAGCCGACTTCGCCCGCGACACCGCGGCCGTCATGACCGGCGCCGGCCTCCGCGCCGCCGTCCTGCCCCGCCCCCTCCCCACCCCGGTCCTCGCGTACGCGATACGGCACCTCGGCGCGGTGGCCGGCGTGGAGGTCACCGCCAGCCACAACCCGCCCCGCGACAACGGCTACAAGGTCTACCTCGGCGACGGCTCCCAGATCGTGCCCCCCGCCGACGCGGAGATCGCCGCCGAAATCGCCGCGATCGCGTCCCTCCACGACGTCCCCCGCCCCGACACCGGCTGGGAGATCCTCGGCGACAGCGTCCTCGACGCCTACCTCGCCCGCACGGACGCGGTCCTCGCCGAGGACTCCCCCCGCACCGCCCGCACCGTCTACACGGCGATGCACGGCGTCGGCAAGGACGTCCTCCTCGCCGCCTTCGCGCGCGCGGGCTTCCCGGCCCCCGCCCTGGTCGCCGAGCAGGCCGAGCCCGACCCGGACTTCCCCACCGTCGCGTTCCCCAACCCGGAGGAGCCCGGCGCGATGGACCTGGCCTTCGCCAAGGCCCGCGAGGAGGACCCGGACCTCGTCATCGCCAACGACCCGGACGCCGACCGCTGCGCGGTGGCCGTCAAGGAGAACGGCGCGTGGCGCATGCTGCGCGGCGACGAGGTCGGCGCGCTGCTCGCCGCGCACCTGGTCGCCCGCGGAGCGCAGGGCACGTTCGCGGAGTCGATCGTCTCGTCCTCCCTCCTCGGCCGTATCGCCGAGAAGGCGAAGCTGCCGTACGAGGAGACCCTGACCGGCTTCAAGTGGATCGCCCGGGTGGACGGTCTGCGCTACGGCTACGAGGAGGCGCTCGGCTACTGCGTCGACCCGGAGGGCGTACGCGACAAGGACGGCATCACGGCCGCCCTGCTGATCACCGAGCTGGCCTCGACGCTCAAGGCCGAGGGCCGCACCCTGCCCGACCTCCTGGACGACCTCGCCGTGGAGCACGGCCTGCACGCCACCGACCAGCTCTCGGTGCGGGTGGAGGACCTGTCGGTGATCGCGGACGCGATGCGCCGCCTGCGCGAACAGCCGCCGGCCGAGCTGGCGGGCCTGCCCGTCACCCGCGCCGAGGACCTGACCGAGGGCACGGAGAAGCTCCCGCCCACGGACGGCCTGCGCTACACCCTGCGGGGCGCGCGCGTCATCGTCCGCCCCAGCGGCACGGAGCCCAAGCTCAAGTGCTACCTGGAGGTCGTGGTCCCGGTGGCGGACCACGAGGCCCTGCCGGCAGCGCGCGCGAAGGCGGCGGACCTGCTGACCGCGATCAAGAGGGACTTGTCGACCGCGGCGGGCATCTGAGACACGACGGGGGTGCCTCGGACCGACCGAGGCACCCCACCGAGCCGCACCCGACCGGGGGCGCTCAGCCCGCGGCGAGCAGGATCACCAACAGCACGGCCCCGGCCACCGCGGGCCCGATCACCTCATAGGCCCAGCGCACGCTGACCTCGCCCACGCTCGGGGCGTCACTGCGCGACGCCCGGTCCTCCCACCGCTCCAGCAGCTCCCGCAGCTCGTCCATGACCTTGTCGGTCTCGGCGCGCACGGGCCCGTCCGCCCCGGCGCCCCCGCCCGGCGTCCCGAGGCCCAGCCCGAGCCCCCGGTCACCGCCCCGGCGCCCGCCGCGTGACCCGCCGCGCTCGGCGGCCGCCGTCTGCCGCGCCGCCTTCTTGCGGGCCCGCAGCGACACCGGGACGGCCCAGAGCGCGAACTTGGCGCCGGACGCCGTGACGACCTCGTTGGAGTAGCGCGACCGCAGGGACGCGACCTGCCCCCAGGGCAGCACGACGACCCGGAGCGGGTTGCGGATCCGCAGCCGCTCCTCGTTGGCGTACACGGCCGGGCGCAGCGTGAACGCCGAGACCAGCGGCACGGCCAAGATGAGGGCGGCGAGGGCCAGCCACGGGGTGCGCCCCGTGCCGATCACCAGGGCGTCGATGCCGAGCCACAGGGCGATGGCCAGCAGGAGGGCACCGCCGAGGATGCCCATGGGCGAGCGGTAGACCCGGTCCTTCACGGCGGGGTCGGGGCTGGGTGCGGGGGTCGTCATGGTGCCGATTCTGCCGTACGTCCGAAAAACGGAACCGCTCGCCTGTTCCCCGGACCGCCCCGCCACCCACCTCGCACTCCGCACACCCCCACGCACCCCACCGACCCACCACCACCACGCATCCCACGCCGGCGCCGCCCGCCCCCACGGATCCGTCGCATGGGGTGTACAGCTGCTACGCGCGTAGATATGCTCGTCTGGTGACCATGCCCACCAATGCACCTGCCGCAGCTCACGCACTCAAGGACGTCGCCGCGTCCGACAGCACGCTGCGCCGCTTCCTCCACGGGCTGCCCGGCGTAGACGCGGTCGGCCTGGAGGCGCGGGCCGCGTCCCTCGGCACCCGTTCCATCAAGACGACCGCCAAGGCGTACGCCATCGACCTCGCCATCTCGATGGTCGACCTGACGACGCTGGAAGGCGCGGACACCCCGGGCAAGGTCCGGGCGCTCGGCGCCAAGGCGGTCGGCCCCGACCCGACCGACCGCACGACCCCGTCGACCGCGGCAGTCTGCGTCTACCCCGACATGGTGGCCACCGCGAAGGAGGCCGTCGCCGGCTCCCCCGTGAAGGTCGCCTCGGTCGCCACCGCCTTCCCGGCGGGCCGCGCCGCGCTGTCCGTGAAGCTCGCGGACGTGCGGGACGCCGTCGCCGCCGGTGCCGACGAGATCGACATGGTCATCGACCGCGGCGCCTTCCTCGCCGGGAACTACCTCAAGGTGTACGACGAGATCACCGCCGTGAGGGAGACCTGCGGATCCGGCGCCCGGCTCAAGGTCATCTTCGAGACCGGCGAGCTGTCGACGTACGACAACATCCGGCGGGCGAGCTGGCTCGGCATGCTGGCCGGCGCGGACTTCATCAAGACGTCCACCGGCAAGGTCGCCGTCAACGCCACCCCGGCCAACACCCTCCTCATGCTGGAAGCGGTACGCGACTTCCGCGCCCAGACCGGTATCCAGGTGGGCGTGAAGCCGGCCGGCGGAATCCGCACCTCCAAGGACGCGATCAAGTTCCTCGTGCTGGTCAACGAGACCGCGGGCGAGGACTGGCTGGACAACCACTGGTTCCGCTTCGGCGCCTCCTCGCTTCTGAACGACCTGCTGATGCAGCGGCAGAAGCTGGCCACCGGCCGCTACTCCGGCCCTGACTACGTGACGGTGGACTGATCACCATGGCATCGGTATTCGCATACGCCCCGGCCCCCGAGTCCCGCTCGATCGTCGACATCGCGCCGTCGTACGGCCTGTTCATCGACGGCGAGTTCACGGACGCGGCGGACGGCAAGGTCTTCAAGACCGTCTCGCCGTCGTCCGAGGAGGTCCTGTCCGAGATCGCCCAGGCCGGCGAGGCGGACGTGGACCGCGCGGTGAAGGCCGCCCGCAAGGCGTTCGAGAAGTGGTCCGCGCTGCCCGGCTCCGAGCGCGCCAAGTACCTCTTCCGCATCGCCCGCATCATCCAGGAGCGCAGCCGCGAGCTGGCCGTCCTGGAGACGCTGGACAACGGCAAGCCGATCAAGGAGACCCGCGACGCGGACCTCCCCCTGGTCGCCGCGCACTTCTTCTACTACGCGGGCTGGGCGGACAAGCTCGACCACGCCGGCTACGGCCCGAACCCGAAGCCGCTCGGCGTCGCCGGCCAGGTCATCCCCTGGAACTTCCCGCTGCTGATGCTGGCGTGGAAGATCGCCCCTGCGCTCGCGACAGGCAACACGGTCGTCCTGAAGCCCGCCGAGACCACCCCCCTCTCGGCCCTGTTCTTCGCGGACATCTGCCGCCAGGCGGGCCTGCCCAGGGGTGTCGTCAACATCCTGCCCGGCTTCGGCGACGCGGGCGCGGCCGTCGTGGCGCACCCGGACGTGAACAAGGTGGCCTTCACCGGCTCCACGGCCGTCGGCAAGGAGATCGCGCGCACCGTCGCGGGCACCCGCAAGAAGGTCACCCTGGAGCTCGGCGGCAAGGGCGCCAACATCGTCTTCGACGACGCCCCGATCGACCAGGCCGTGGAGGGGATCGTCAACGGGATCTTCTTCAACCAGGGCCAGGTCTGCTGCGCGGGCAGCCGCCTGCTCGTCCAGGAGTCGATCCAGGACGAGTTGCTGGACTCCCTCAAGCGCCGTCTGTCGACGCTGCGCCTCGGCGACCCGCTCGACAAGAACACCGACATCGGCGCGATCAACTCCGCGGAGCAGCTGAGCCGTATCACCGCTCTGGTGGAGCGGGGCGAGGCCGAGGGCGCCGAGCGCTGGTCGCCCGCCTGCGACCTGCCCGAGAGCGGCTACTGGTTCCCCCCGACGCTGTTCACGAACGTCACGCAGGCGCACACCGTCGCCCGGGACGAGATCTTCGGCCCGGTGCTGTCGGTCCTCACCTTCCGCACCCCGGACGAGGCCGTCGCCAAGGCCAACAACACCCCGTACGGCCTGTCGGCGGGCATCTGGACGGAGAAGGGGTCGCGGATCCTCGCCGTGGCCAACAAGCTCCGCGCGGGCGTCGTCTGGTCCAACACGTTCAACAAGTTCGACCCGACCTCGCCGTTCGGCGGTTACAAGGAGTCGGGCTTCGGCCGCGAGGGCGGTCGCCACGGCCTGGAGGCGTACCTCGATGTCTGACCGTTTGAGTGTCCTCAAGACTTACAAGCTGTACGTCGGCGGGAAGTTCCCGCGTTCCGAGAGCGGCCGGGTGTACGAGGTGACGGACTCGAAGGGCAACTGGCTGGCGAACGCACCGCTGTCGTCCCGCAAGGACGCCCGTGACGCGGTGGTCGCCGCCCGCAAGGCCGTCGGCGGCTGGTCCGGCGCGACCGCGTACAACCGCGGCCAGGTCCTCTACCGCGTCGCCGAGATGCTGGAGGGCCGCCGGGCGCAGTTCGTCCACGAGGTCGCCGACGCCGAGGGCCTGTCCAAGTCGAAGGCGGCCGAGCAGGTCGCCGCGGCCGTCGACCGCTGGGTCTGGTACGCGGGCTGGACCGACAAGATCGCCCAGGTGGTCGGCGGCGGCAATCCGGTCGCGGGCCCGTTCTTCAACCTGTCCTCGCCCGAGCCGACGGGCGTGGTGGCCGTCCTGGCGCCTCAGGAGTCGTCGTTCCTGGGCCTGGTCTCGGTCGTGGCCCCGGTGATCGCGACGGGCAACACGGCGGTCGTGGTGGCCTCGGAGAAGGCCCCGCTGCCCGCCCTGTCCCTGGCCGAGGTCCTGGCCACGTCCGACGTCCCCGGCGGAGTGGTGAACATCCTCTCCGGCCGTACGGCGGAGATCGCCACGCCGCTCGCCGCGCACCAGGACGTCAACGCGATCGACCTCGCGGGCGCCGACGAGGTGCTGGCGAAGGAGCTGGAGATCGCGGCGGCGGACAACCTCAAGCGCGTGCTGCGTCCACAGCCTGTGGACGACTGGTCGGCCGCCCCCGGCACCGACCGGATGACGGCGTTCCTGGAGACCAAGACGGTCTGGCACCCGACGGGTTCGCTGGGCGCGTCCGGCTCCTCGTACTGAGGACGCCCTGTCGACCGGAGAGCCGTGTCTCCCCTCCGTCCGGGGGAGCCACGGCTCTTCGCCGTTCCGGTGCGCGCCCGCCGGGACGGCCCCGGGATGTGATGCGCGCATCAACGGCGTCCGCCGGGTCGTCCGGGGGCCGGTGGATGCCTCAGACTGGTGTCCCGTGAGTTCCCCTGTGCCCATACCGACGCGAGTCGTGCTGCTCTGCGGCCCCTCCGGCTCCGGCAAGTCCCTCCTCGCGGCCCTCTCCGGTCTTCCGGTGCTCCGGCTCGACGACTTCTACAAGGAGGCCGGCGACCCGACCCTGCCGCGGGTCCCCGGGAGCTCCGACATCGACTGGGACCACCCCGGCTCGTGGGACGCCGACGCGGCTGTCGCGGCGATCGCCGACCTGTGCCGCAGCCAGCGCACGGACGTGCCGGTCTACGACATCTCGCTGAGCGCCCGCACCGGGCACGAGAGCGTGGACATCGGGCGGACCCCGCTGTTCATCGCGGAGGGCATCTTCGCGGCCGAGATCGTGTCGCGCTGCCGGGAGCTCGGGCTGCTGGCGGACGCCCTGTGCCTGAGCCGCGGCTCGGTGAGGACGTTCCGGCGCCGCTTCCTGCGCGATCTGCGGGAGGGCCGGAAGTCGGTGCCGTTCCTGCTGCGCCGCGGCTGGCGGCTGATGCGCCTGGAACGCTCGATCGTCGCCCGCCAGACGGCCCTGGGCGCCCACGCCTGCGACAAGAACGAGGCCCTGAGCCGCCTCACGGCGGCCGCCGCGGTGACGCCGGCACCGGCGGGCTGAACGCTCACGCCGCCTCCTCCGTCGTAGACACGGCATCCGACGACTCCTGCGGCGGAGAGGACGCACGATGAGGCGTGCGGTTCTGGCGGCGGCCGGGTGCTCCGGCGGGGGCGGCGGGGAGTCCGGCGAGGCGTCCTGCTCGGGGCTGGTGACCTACGACGGCCGCGACTACCTGCCCACGGGGAGGTCCGGCTTCACCGTGGGCGAGCTGCTCGGCACCGCCACCGTCGCGGCCTGCGACGACACCCCGAACGACGCGGAGACCGGCCTGGCCGAGGCCACGACCGGCGTCTACGCGGTCGAGGGAGCCGATCCCACCGAGGCCGTCGCCGTCGGGGACGACCCCGCCGGGGCGGCGCACATGACCGCCCGCCGACCGCACACGGAAACGGGGCCGGCGGACCCCCCGGCCCCGGCCCCGCACCGTCGTGCTCCACCGCTTCCCCCGTGGTGGAGCACCCCCCGTTCCCCCCGTGGTCCCCCCGGTGGCCCCCCAGCCTCCGTGAGTCCCCCCACTGGGTACCGCTCCCCCGAACGGTCCCCCCTTCACCTTCAGGCGACGAGCTCCCCGAAGGCGTCCTCCTCGTCACGGCCGAAGCTGAGGACCTCGTCCTCGCGCAGCCGGCGGAGCGACCGCCAGATGCTCGACTTCACCGTGCCGACACTGATGTCGAGGATCTCCGCGATCTCCGGGTCGGTGCGGCCCTCGTAGTAGCGCAGGACCAGCATCGTCCGCTGGAGTTCGGGCAGCCGGGCCAGCGCCTGCCACAGGACCGCGCGCAGCTCCGTGCCGCGCATCGCGTCCGTGTCGCCGGGCGTCTCCGGCAGCTCCTCGGTCGGGTACTCGTTCAGCTTGCGGCGGCGCCACGCGCTGATGTGCAGGTTCGTCATCGTCCGCCGCAGGTAACCACCCACCGCGGCCTTGTCACTGATCCGGTCCCACGCCCGGTACGTCGAGAACAGCGCGCTCTGCAGCAGGTCCTCGGCCTCGAAGCGGTCACCGGTCAGGTGGTAGGCGGTGGCGTACAGGGAGGCGCGGCGCTCCTGGACGTAGGCGGTGAACTCCGCCTCCGACAGCGAGCGCCGGCTCTCCCCCGAGTCCTCCCCGTACGCGGATCCCCCGTGCGTCTCCCCCGTGCGGCCGTCGACCACCGTCATGTAACCGGTGTGCTGACGCCCCGTGCCGCGAGCGCACCCCCGCCCCGTCGTCCCCCGGCCCCCGTTCACGTCGTGCAGACGCGTGATCACTGCGCTGGTGCTGATGCCGTGCAGCGTGTTCATCTCGCGCCCCCCGTCGTGGACTTCCGGTCGTTCTTCGGTGCTGTCTTGCCTGTGCCGAAAAGCTTGCCCGGCCACTTTCATGGCCCTGTCCGCCGACTGTCACAGACCTGTCACAGGGGTCCGGGACACCCCAGCACTGCGCGCGCGTGAGCGAACTGCTCGTACAGGTGTCGAAACACCACCCCCGCATGGGCCAGAATGTGCGGCGTGCCTTCCCTGTTGCTGATCGAGGACGACGACGCCATCCGTACGGCCCTGGAGCTCTCACTGACGCGCCAGGGACATCGGGTGGCCACCGCTGCCACCGGCGAGGACGGTCTGAAACTGCTGCGTGAGCAGCGGCCGGACCTGATCGTGCTGGACGTGATGCTGCCCGGCATCGACGGTTTCGAGGTGTGCCGGCGCATCCGGCGCACGGACCAGCTGCCGATCATCCTGCTCACGGCCCGCAGCGACGACATCGACGTCGTGGTCGGCCTGGAGTCCGGCGCGGACGACTACGTCGTCAAGCCCGTGCAGGGCCGGGTCCTGGACGCCCGGATCCGCGCGGTGCTGCGCCGCGGGGAGCGGGAGTCGAACGACGCGGCGACCTTCGGCAGCCTGGTCATCGACCGCGCGGCGATGACCGTCACGAAGAACGGCGAGGACCTCCAGCTCACCCCGACCGAGCTGCGCCTGCTGCTGGAGCTCAGCCGCCGCCCCGGCCAGGCCCTGTCCCGTCAGCAACTGCTGCGCCTGGTCTGGGAACACGACTACCTGGGCGACTCCCGCCTGGTGGACGCCTGTGTGCAGCGTCTGCGCGCCAAGGTGGAGGACGTCCCGTCCTCGCCCACCCTGATCCGCACGGTCCGCGGGGTCGGCTACCGCCTGGACGCGCCTCAGTGACGGACACGCAGGCAGGTCTCCGCGGCTGGTCCGCGGCTCGCAAGGGAGTGTGGTCGAGGCTGCGTTTCACGAGTCTGCGGCTGCGGCTGGTGGTGGTGTTCGGCCTGGTGGCGCTCACCGCCGCCGTCTCCGCCTCCGGGATCGCGTACTGGCTCAACCGGGAGGCGGTCCTCACCCGCACCCAGGACGCGGTGCTGCGCGACTTCCAGCAGGAGATGCAGAACCGGGCCGGGCTGCTGCCCGAGCGGCCGACCCAGGACGAACTGCAGCACACCGCCGGGCAGATGGCGAACAGCAGCCAGCGCTTCAGCGTGCTGCTCGTCGCCCAGGACGCCGACGGCAAGCCGCTGTACAGCAGCTCCGGCGCCCTGGACGGCTTCACCCTCGCCGACGTACCCAAGTCCCTGCGCACGGCGGTCAACGACAAGCAGCAGGTCGACTCCTCCGACAGGGCCGAGTACCACCTGTACTGGCAGCGGATCGTGGAGGACGACAAGCCGTACCTGATAGCCGGCACCAAGGTGATCGGCGGCGGCCCGACCGGCTACATGCTCAAGTCCCTCGAACAGGAAGCCAAGGACCTCAACTCCCTGGCCTGGTCGCTGGGCATCGCCACGGGCCTGGCCCTGATCGGCTCCGCGCTCCTCGCGCAGGCCGCCGCCACGACCGTGCTGAAGCCGGTGCACCGCCTCGGTGTCGCCGCCCGCCGCCTCGGCGAGGGCAAGCTCGACACCCGGCTGCGGGTGTCCGGCACGGACGAACTGGCGGATCTGTCGCGGACGTTCAACAACGCCGCCGAGGCGCTGGAGAAACGGGTCGCCGACATGGCCGGCCGGGACGAGGCGTCCCGGCGGTTCGTGGCCGACATGTCCCACGAACTGCGCACCCCGCTCACCGCGATCACCGCCGTCACCGAGGTCCTCGAGGAGGAACTGGAGGCGGGGACCGGCTCGGTGGACCCGATGATCGAGCCCGCCGTCCGCCTGGTGGTCAGCGAGACCCGCCGCCTGAACGACCTCGTCGAGAACCTCATGGAGGTCACCCGCTTCGACGCGGGCACGGCCCGCCTGGTCCTCGACGACGTCGACGTGGCCGACCAGATCACCGCCTGCATCGACGCCCGCGCCTGGCTGGACGCGGTGGAGCTGGACGCCGAGCGGGGCATCATGGCCCGCCTCGACCCGCGCCGCCTCGACGTCATCCTGGCCAACCTGATCGGCAACGCCCTCAAGCACGGCGGCTCCCCGGTACGGGTCACGGTCCGCGAGGAGGACGACGCGGTCGTCATCGACGTACGCGACCACGGCCCAGGCATCCCCGAGGACGTCCTCCCGCACGTCTTCGACCGCTTCTACAAGGCCAGCGCCTCCCGGCCGCGCTCCGAGGGCAGCGGCCTCGGCCTGTCCATCGCGCTGGAGAACGCCCACATCCACGGCGGCGAGATCACCGCCGCCAACTCCCCCGACGGCGGAGCCGTCTTCACCCTGCGCCTGCCCCGGGACGAGCCGGCGGACAAGAAGGAGGACGCCTGATGAACCCGCGTCTCACGGCCCTCCTCGCCCTGGCGGCCGTCCCACTGGCGGGCTGCGGCATACGGTCCACGGAGGTGCCGACCAACTTCGGTCCCGCCCCCTCCCGCGTCCACTGCTCGCTCTCCGAACCGGACCCCTCCCAACAGGCGAGCCGCGGCCTCCCGGTACAGGTCTTCCTGCTGTGCGGCTCCCAGCTGGTCGCGGTCGACCGGACCGTGCGCGTCCCCGACAGCACGGCCGACGCGGCGCGCCGCGTCCTGGTGGCCCAGGTCCTCCTCGACGAGCTCCAGGCGACCCCGTCGGCGGCCGAGAAGGAGGCCGGCTACACCACGGACGTCCGAGGCGCCATGGGCGTCACGGGCCCGCGCCGGAACGACCCCGACGAGACCCTGCGCCTGACCACCGCCCCGACGTCCCTCACCTCGTACGCCCTGGCCCAGATCGTCTGCACGTTCTCGGACTCCGCGGCGGCCGAGGGCGACGGCTCGGTCATCCTGGGCGGCCCCACGGACACGCCGCCCCGCCGCTACGAGTGCACGGACGAGGTCCGCACCCGCCCCGGCAGCAACGAGCCCCCGTCCACGGAGGCGGGCACGACCTGACAGGCCCCGACCGGGACGGGCACGGCGGGCCCCCACGCCGCAGGCGTGAGGCGCTCCCCCACCGAAGGCGAGGACGCGCCCGCGGACACCCCTCACGGCGCCGCCCCCTCGGACGCACCGCACCCCCCGCACCGCCCCCGGCCCCACCGTGTGGCGGACACCTCACCCCGCCCCGCCCCCACCACCCGGAACCGATCCCACCGATGGGCGCGTCTTGGGGGGCGTGCAGCGTCAAGGCTCCATCGGCGACAGCGCCGTGATCCGCGTCCGCGCGACAGGAGGCATCCTCCTGGTCGCCCACCTTGCGTTGGTCGCCTGGCTCACGCTGCGCCCCCTGGACGTCCCCTGGGTGATGCCCGCCAACCTCCAGCCGTTCGCCGGCATCCGCGCCGACCTCGCCCTCGGCTGGCGCGAGGCCACCCGCTCCCTCGTCGAGGGCCTCGCCCTGCTCGCCCCGCTCGGGGTGCTGCTGCCGATGGCCCACGGCAGGACGACGTCCTCCCCGCTGGGCTCCCTGGCCCGTACGACGGCCGCCGCCGCCCTCATCTCCCTCGGCATCGAGCTGCTCCAGACCGGCGTCCCCGGCCAGCTCGTCGACGTCGACTCCCTGCTGCTCAACACCGTGGGCGTGGCACTGGCGCACACGGCCGTCGTCCCCGCGGCCCGGGCGCGCTTCCGTCGCGGGTCCACCGAGGGGCGCCGCGCGCCGGTACCCCAGGAGGAGCCGTCTCAGGGTCGGACCCCGACGATCCCCAGGGTCGGGATGGCCCCGTAGCACGACGCTTCATCCTGTTTGTCCTCGTAGCGTCGAGGTCAGTGGAGGAGACACCACTCGGAGGGCCCGACAAGGAGCCGCCGACCGACGCTCACGAAGGAGCCGCACCATGACCGCGCTCGCCCGACCCACCCACGGCCGCATGATCGGCGGAGTGTGCGCCGCGCTGGCGCGCCGCTTCGGCACCTCCGCCACGACGATGCGCGTGATCTTCCTGCTCTCCTGTCTGCTGCCGGGCCCGCAGTTCCTGCTCTACATAGCGCTCTGGCTGCTGCTGCCGTCCGAGGAGAAGGCGGACAGCACCCGCACGGCGTGGTGACATGACGGACCCCCTGACCCGGTACCGGTCAGGGGGTCGTCCGTCACGTGGACACACACGGCCCGCAGCCGCCCGCCCCCGTCAGGCGACCGCCACGGCCGCCCGGGCCCGAGCCGCCCGCGTCCCCAGCACGGTGATCGTCACGACGCCGAGGACCGCCAGCAGCCCGACGCCGACCGTCCCGCCCCAGCCACTCGCGTGGAAGGCGACCGCGCCCACGGTGCTGCCCGCGCTGGAGCCGATGTAGTAGGCCGACTGGTACAGCGCCGCCGCCTGAGCACGCCCGTGCGTGGCGGTCTTGCTGACCGCGGACGACGCCACCGCGTGCCCCGCGAAGAACCCGCCGGTGATCAGCACGAGCCCCAGCAGCACCATCGGCAGCGATCCCGCCAGGGACAGCAGCAGCCCCGACGCCGTGGTGGCGCCGGCCGCGTACAGGGCACCGCGCCGGCCGAGCCGGTTCACCAGCCGTCCCGCCGTGGACGCGGAGACCGTGCCGACGAGGTACACGAGGAAGATGGAGCCGACGACGCCCTGGGGCAGCGAGAACGGCGCCTCGGTGAGCCGGTAGCCGATCACGGTGTACACGCCGCCGAAGACCGTCATGAACAGCGCGCCGATCGCGTACAGCCGGCGCAGCAGCGGGTCGGAGAGATGGTCGCGCACGGTCCGCGCCAGCACCCGCGGCCGCAGCGACCCGGACGAGAAGTGGCGCGGTGCCGGGAGCAGCAGCCGGAAGGCGACCGCGCAGGCCACCGCGACGGCGCCGATGACGCCGACCGCGACCCGCCAGCCCCACTCCTGGGCCACCCAGCCGGTGATGACGCGTCCGCTCATGCCGCCCACGCTGTTGCCGGCGACGAACAGCCCGATCGCCGTGACCAGCGCCCTGGGACGCACCTCCTCGGCGAGGTACGCGGTCGCCGAGGCCGGCAGGCCCGCCAGCGCCGCGCCCTGGACCGCCCGCAGGAGGACGAGCGCGGTCAGGTTCGGCGCGAAGGGCACCGCGAGGCCGACGGTGACCGCGACGGCCAGGGAGGCCGTCATGACGGTACGGCGGCCGAACCGCTCGGACAGGGCGCTCATGGGGAGCACGAACAGGGCCAGTCCGCCGGTCGCGGCCGCCACCGTCCAGCTGGCCGCGCTCGCGGGCACGCCGAACTCACCGGAGATCAGCGGCAGGAGGGCCTGCGTGGAGTAGAGGAGGGCGAAGGTCGCGACGCCGGCGAGGAACAGGGCGAGGCTCATCCGGCGGTAGCCGGGACCGCCCGGGGCCATACGGGAGTCGGCGACAGGGGCTGCGGGTGCGGCGACCACGGGAGTGGACGCCGCGGTACTGGCGGGAGACATGCTTCGACGCTACGTACGGGTCACTGATCCGTCCAATGCATGGATTCGCCATAATCGTTCCCATGGCGCATCAGCACAGTTCACGAGGTCGGCTGTCACCGTACGGTGACACAGAAGACATGGCCGACATGGCGCGGCTGCTCGCTCCCCGCCTCGCCTACTTCGCCGGTGTGGCCCGGACCGAGCACGTCACCCGGGCCGCGCGGGAGATGGGGGTGCCCCAGTCGACGCTGTCCCGCGCCATGGTCCGCCTGGAGCAGGATCTCGGCGTGGATCTGTTCGCCCGGCACGGCCGTACGGTCTCGCTGACCCCCGCGGGCCGCACGTTCCTCGCCTCCGTCGAGCGTGCGCTCGCCGAGGTGGAGCGCGCCGCCGAGGAGGTCCGCGCCGACGCCGACCCGGCGACCGGCAAGGTCGCCTTCGGCTTTCTGCACACCATGGGCGCGGAGACGGTGCCGGGCCTGCTGCAGGCCTTCCGCGCCGATCATCCCCGCGTCCGCTTCAGCCTGGTACAGAACTACGGGGAGGCGATGCTGGAGGGCCTGCGGGCCGGTGAACTGGACCTGTGCCTGACGTCGCCGGTCCCGGACGCCCCCGACCTGGTGGCCCGCCGCCTGGACGAGCAGAAGCTCCGGCTGGTCGTCCCCGTCGACCACCGGCTGGCCGGCCGCCGGCGCATCCGGCTGGCGGAGGCGGCGGAGGAGAACTTCGTGACGCTGGAGCCGGGCTACGGGCTGCGCCGGATCACCGACGACCTGTGCCTGGAGGCCGGGTTCCGGCCGCGGATCGCCTTCGAGGGCGAGGAGGCGGAGACCCTGCGGGGGCTGGTGGCGGCCGGTCTGGGCGTGGCGCTGCTGCCGCCGCCGGCCGTGCCCCGGCCGGGGGTCAGCGAGCTGACCGTGACGGCTCCCCGGGCGGCCCGCGAGATCGGCGTCGCCTGGCTGGCGGACCGCCCGGACACGCTCCCGGTGGCGGCGTTCAAGAAGTTCCTGCTCTCCCGCAGGGGGACGCTGCTGCCCTGAGAGAGCGATGACGGGGCTACCGGCGCAGCGACTTGCCGAACCCGGAGGCGAGCGGCATGCGCAGCCCGAGGGGCGGCGGTGCGGCGAACGCGTCGGCGACCGGCCGCGAGAACACCGTCCCGAACAGCGCCCCCATGACGAAGTCCTCGGCCAGGGCGAGGACTTCGTCGCGGTGCTGCTGCAACCGGTGCCGGTCGGAGTGCACTTCGAAGCGGCACACCTCCCGGTTCGCCTTCTTCGCCCGCGCCGCCAGCCGGAAGGACAGTTCGGGGTCGGTGCGCTCGTCGTTCGTGCCGTGGACGATCATCACGCGCCGCCCGGCGAGCTGCTTCACCGGTTCGGGCGGGTCCGCGGTGTCCTCGTCGGGCAGCCAAGGGGCGATGGCGAGCACGGAGTTGACGGCCTCGTGGCCGCCCGCGCGCAGCGCCGCACGTCCGCCCATGTCGAGGCCGGCGAGGCACACGGGCACGTCGCCGTAGAGCCGTACGGCCTCGTCGGCGGCCCACAGGGCGTCGCTCAGGAGGGCAGCCTCGTCGCCGTTCCAGCCGCGGTAGCGGTAGTGGACGACGTGGACGGCGAGCCCTTCCCCGCGCCCGGCGCGGGTGAGCCGGCGGCCGAGGGTGCGGGTCATGGGGGTGGCCAACAGCGGTGCGGGTCTGCGGTATGAGGTCTCGTCACCCGGTGGGAGCAGCAGGACGACGCCGCTCACCGCCGTCGGCTCCGGCCCCATCGCCCTGCCCAGCCGGACCCTGCGCACCGGCGTCGCTTGCTGTGCCATGACAGAACAGTGGCAGAAGTGGGGGCGTCCGCGACCCGTCCGTGCGGTCACCGTTACGTATCGACGGATGTGTAAAGCGGCGATCCGGACGTGTGCGCGGGGACGCGCTCTCTACGCGCGTAGGCGTTAGAGTGCGGAAATGACGAGCCAGACCGCCCCGCAGGCGCACACCCCGAGCTCGGACCAGATCCGCCGGGCCCCGAAGGTTCTGCTGCACGACCACCTCGACGGCGGGCTCCGCCCCGGCACGATCGTCGAGCTCGCCCGCGAGTCGGGCTACTCCCAGCTTCCCGAGACCGACCCCGGCAAGCTCGGCCTCTGGTTCCAGGAGGCCGCCGACTCGGGCTCCCTGGAACGCTACTTGGAGACGTTCTCGCACACCGTGGCGGTCATGCAGACCCGCGACGCCCTGGTGCGCGTGGCCCGCGAGTGCGCCGAGGACCTCGCGGAGGACGGCGTCGTCTACGCCGAGGTGCGCTACGCCCCGGAGCAGCACCTGGAGGGCGGGCTGACCCTGGAGGAGGTCGTCGAGGCCGTCAACGAGGGCTTCCGCGAGGGCGAGCGGATCGCCCGGGAGAACGGCCACCGTATCCGGGTGGGCGCCCTGCTCACCGCGATGCGTCACGCGGCCCGCTCGCTGGAGATCGCCGAGCTCGCCAACACCTACCGTGACCTGGGCGTCGTCGGCTTCGACATCGCGGGCGCCGAGGCGGGCCACCCGCCGACCCGGCATCTCGACGCCTTCGAGTACCTCAAGCGGGAGAACAACCACTTCACGATCCACGCCGGTGAGGCGTTCGGGCTGCCGTCCATCTGGCAGGCCCTCCAGTGGTGCGGCGCCGACCGGCTCGGGCACGGGGTGCGCATCATCGACGACATCCGGGTGCGGGACGACGGCTCGGTGGAGCTCGGCCGGCTCGCGTCGTACGTGCGGGACAAGCGCATCCCGCTCGAGCTGTGCCCGAGCTCCAACCTGCAGACGGGCGCGGCCGACTCGTACGAGGCGCATCCCATCGGGCTGCTGCGCCGGCTGCACTTCCGCGCCACGGTGAACACCGACAACCGCCTGATGTCCCACACCAGCATGAGCCAGGAATTCGAGCATCTTGTCGAGGCGTTCGGTTACACGCTCGACGACATGCAGTGGTTCTCCGTCAATGCGATGAAATCATCGTTCATTCCTTTCGATGAACGGCTGGCGATGATCAATGACGTGATCAAGCCCGGATATGCCGAACTCAAGTCCGAGTGGCTTTTCCGACAGACAACCCCCACCAGCGGTTCTCCGAGCGCGGGCGACTGATCGGCGGCCCGGCGCGCACAGGGACTTCGGACGCCGTTCACAATCCGTCCGCAATTCGATGTTTGCGGCCGAACGGCGGGGTTGTTTACGGTCGAAGAACCGCTCACATCCCCGTTCTCGAATTCCGAGGTTTTCCATGAAGCAGTCTGCCGCCAAGTCCCTCGGTGTCGCCGCGCTCGGTGCCGCCTTCGCCGCCACGGGCGCGGGTGCCGCGAACGCCGCGCCCGCCGTCCCCGACGCCGGCGCGGCGCTGGACACCGTGACCCGCACGCTCCCGGCCGAGAGCCTCACCCAGGCCGCCCCGAGCGCCGCCGAGGGCCTCATCCAGGCCGCCCCGAACGCCACCGAGGGCCTGGCCGGCGGCCAGGAGGCGGTCGCCGCCGGGCTGGCCGCCGCGCAGCCGGCCGCCGAGCGGACGCTGGCCGGCGCCCCGACGGGCGTGGCCGCCGGGCTCCTCGGCGGTCTGCCGGTGCAGAGCCTGCCGACGCAGGGCCTGCCCGTGAACGGCGTCCCGCTGGGCTGAGCCCGGCACACGGCCGCACACCATCGGGGCGCACCCGTGACAGGGTGCGCCCCGCAGCCATGTCCCCGTCCACCTGCGGCTTTTCCGACTCCGGGGGCCATTGTCAGTGGGCTGCGGTAGCTTCCGAAGTGGTGGGACGCGACGAGGCGTCCCCCAGGACGGCCACAGGGGTGGGTGGACGATGAGCGACGGTACGGCGACCACGAAGACGGACCTCGACGTCAGGCTGGAGAAGCACCGCGTCGAGCTGACCGGGTACTGCTACCGCATGCTCGGTTCGTCCTTCGAGGCCGAGGACGCGGTGCAGGACACGATGGTGCGCGCCTGGCGCAGCTACGACAAGTTCGAGGGCCGCTCCAGCCTCCGCTCGTGGCTCTACCGCATCGCGACGAACGTCTGCCTGGACATGCTGACCGCGGGCAGCAAACGGGCCAGGCCCATGGACCTCACCGAGTCGACGCCGCTCGCGCAGGCGGCCCTCTCCCCGCGCCCGGACCACACCTGGCTGGAGCCGGTGCCGGACAGCCGGGTGCTGCCCACGACCGACGACCCGGCCGAGGCCGCGGTCGCCAAGGAATCGGTGCGGCTCGCCTTCATGGCCGCGCTCCAGCAGCTGCCGCCGAAGCAGCGGGCGGTGCTGATTCTGCGCGAGGTGCTGGCGTGGCGGGCGAGCGAGGTCGCCGAGCTGCTCGGCACCTCGGTCGCGTCGGTCAACAGCGCGCTCCAGCGGGCCCGGGCCACCCTCGCCGAGCAGCAGCAGCCCGGCGCCGAGGCGGCGGTCGCCGACCCGCTGGACGAGGAGCAGCAGAAGCTCCTGGACCGCTATGTCGCCGCCTTCGAGGGGTACGACATGACGGCGCTGACCGCGCTGCTGCACGAGGACGCCATCATGACGATGCCGCCGTTCGACCTGTGGCTGACCGGCGCCGGGGACATCACCGGGTTCATGACGACGCTGGGCGCCCCGTGCGCGGGCTCCCGGCTGGTCCCCGTCCAGGTCAACGGGCTGCCGGGGTTCGCCCAGTACAAGCCGGACCCGGAGGCGGGCGGGTTCACGCCGTGGGCGGTCCAGGTCCTGGAGATCTCAGGGGGGCGGATCACCGGGTTCCACTGCTTCCTCGACACGAAGCGCTGGTTCCCGCTCTTCGGGCTGCCGCTCCATCTCGAAGCGGAGGCCGACGAGGTCGAGCAGGGCGTGTAGGGCGGGGTCGGAGTCCCGCAGCCGTATCCGGCCACCGGCGCGCCGGGCGGTGAGCTGGAGCCGGGCCAGCAGGTCGACGGTGCCCAGGCCCGGCGGGCCGAGCCCGCCGACATCGCACACGACCACCCTCGACCTGCCGCTCTCCAGGCGTGCCCGGACGGCCGCGCACAGCCTCGCCACCTCGCCCCGGGTGACGGGGCCGGCCAGCACGAGTACCGCGGGTGTCTTGGCGTCCACGAGCGGTAGACCGGGCCCGGGCCGCCAACTCATCGCGGGGCCTGCGGCGGCGTGTCCGCCGGTCGGGATCACATTGACCGGGCCCCCTCCCTCACCGGAGGGTTGGGTGTATGCCCCACGCACCGGCGACTCCCCGAAGACCGCGCGCCCCGCTTCCCGCGAAGGAGACTCCGTGCAAGGGGTGTTGACGGGGTTCGCGGTGATCGCGGTGGTCATCGCCGTCGGCTATGTGATCGGCCGGCGCGGCCACCTCGGGGAGCACGGCCGGGAGGTGCTGACGAAGCTGGCCTTCCATGTGGCGTCGCCCGCGCTCCTCTTCACCACCCTCGCCGGGACCGACCTCTCGGTGATCTTCTCCAGCCGTCTCCTGGTCACCGCGCTGAGCACGGCCGCGGCGGCCGGGGTCTTCGTGGCGGTCGGCGCCGTACGGCGGTGGGGCGTGGGCCGCACCACGATCGGCGCCCTGTGCTCCAGTTACGTCAACGCCGGGAACCTGGGCATCCCCATCGCCGTGTACGTCCTGGGCGACGCGTCGCTGGTGGCGCCGGTGCTGCTGTTCCAGCTGGTCGGGATCACGCCGGTCGCGCTGACGATCCTCGACCTGTCCGGCGGCGGCGCGAAGGGCCCCCTGTGGCGCCGCCTGCTGACGCCGCTGCGCAACCCGATCGCGCTCGGCTCCCTGGCGGGTGTGGCGGTGTCGGCGGCGGGGGTGCGGGTGCCGCCGCCGGTGATGGACCCGCTGACCCTGATCGGCGGCATGTCGGTCCCCGCGGTCCTGCTGGCCTTCGGCATCTCCCTGTGCGGCAGCACGACGCCGGGCCGGGGCCCGGACCGTCACCCCGTGATCCTCTCGGTCGCGCTGAAGTCCCTCGGCCAGCCCGCCGCGGCCTGGGCACTGGCGGCGGGCGTCTTCGGCCTGCGGGGCGCTCCCCTGCTCGACGTCGTGGTGACCTCGGCCCTGCCCGCCGCGCAGAACCTGTTCACCTACGCGTCGAGCTACGGCGTCGCCGAGCGCCTGGCCCGCGACTCGATCCTGCTGTCGACGGTGCTCTCGGTACCGGTCCTGGTGGTGGTGGCGGCACTCCTGGGCTGAGGGTCGGCCGACGGGGAACCCACCGGTGTCGATCGTCACGCCGAACGGGACCGGCGGAGGTCCACCGGTCCCGTTCACCCGGAAGGGGAAACCGCAGGTCAGGCGATACGTTCCCGCACGACCGGCGGGGCGTTGAAGGCCGTGCCCGACGGAGCGATGTCGTAGGCGTCCGTCAGCGACTGGAGGGCGTACTCGAAGCGCTCCGGGGTGTCGGTGTGCAGGGTGAGCAGGGGCTGGCCCGCGGTCACGGTGTCGCCGGGCTTGGCGTGCATCTCGACGCCGGCGCCCGCCTGCACCGGGTCCTCCTTGCGGGCGCGTCCGGCGCCCAGGCGCCAGGCGGCGACGCCTACGTCGTAGGCGTCGAGGCGGGTGAGGACACCGGAGGACGGGGCCGTGACGACGTGCTGCTCGCGCGCGACGGGCAGCTCGGCGTCGGGGTCGCCGCCCTGGGCCGCGATCATGCGTCGCCAGACGTCCATCGCGGAGCCGTCGGCCAGCGCCTTCGCCGGGTCGGCGTCCTTCAGCCCGGCCGCCGCCAGCATCTCGCGGGCCAGGGCGACGGTCAGCTCGACCACGTCGGCGGGGCCGCCGCCGGCCAGGACCTCGACGGACTCGCGGACCTCCAGCGCGTTGCCCGCGGTGAGGCCGAGCGGGGTGGACATGTCGGTGAGCAGGGCGACCGTCCGCACGCCGTGGTCGGTGCCGAGGCCCACCATGGTGGACGCCAGCTCGCGCGCGTCCTCGATGGTCTTCATGAAGGCGCCGGAGCCGACCTTGACGTCCAGGACGAGCGAGCCGGTGCCCTCGGCGATCTTCTTCGACATGATCGAGGAGGCGATCAGCGGGATGGCCTCGACTGTGCCGGTGACGTCCCGCAGGGCGTACAGCTTCTTGTCGGCGGGCGCCAGGCCGTCGCCCGCCGCGCAGATCACCGCGCCGGTGGTGCCGAGGACGTCCAGCATCTCCTCGTTGGACAGCAGCGCGCGCCAGCCGGGGATGGACTCCAGCTTGTCCAGGGTGCCGCCGGTGTGGCCGAGCCCACGGCCGGACAGCTGCGGGACGGCGGCGCCGCAGGCGGCGACCAGGGGCGCGAGCGGCAGGGTGATCTTGTCGCCGACTCCGCCGGTGGAGTGCTTGTCGGCGGTCGGGCGGCTCAGGGACGAGAAGTCCATGCGCTCGCCGGAGGCGATCATCGCGGCGGTCCAGCGGGCGATCTCGCGGCGGTTCATGCCGTTGAGCAGGATCGCCATGGCGAGCGCGGACATCTGCTCGTCGGCGACCTCCCCGCGGGTGTACGCGTCGACGACCCAGTCGATCTGTTCGTCGCTGAGCTCGCCGCGGTCCCGCTTGGTGCGGATGACGGAGATGGCATCCGTCGACAAAACAGCCATGGCTTTCCTTCCGAAGGTTCCAGAAGAGACACGGCCCCTCCGGACGGTCGCGTGAGCGACGCAGAGGGGCCGCAGGGGGTTACTTGCCGAGGTGGTCCGGGCCGAACGCCTGGGGCAGCATCTCCGACAGCGGCAGGATGCCGGCCGGGGTGTCGAGCAGCAGGTCGGGGCCGCCGAACTCGTAGAGCAGCTGGCGGCAGCGGCCGCAGGGCACCAGCGGCCGGCCCTCGCCGTCGACGCACGCGAAGTGCGTGAGCCGGCCGCCGCCGGTGTTCTGCAGCTGCGAGACCAGTCCGCACTCGGCGCACAGACCGAGCCCGTACGAGGCGTTCTCGACGTTGCAGCCGGTGACCGTACGGCCGTCGTCGACCAGGGCCGCGACGCCGACCGGGTAGCCGGAGTAGGGGGCGTAGGCGCGGGACATGGCGTCCCGCGCGGCCGCCCGCAGCGTCTCCCAGTCGACGTCGGGGGCGCCGGCCGGGCTCACTTGCCCTGTCCCTTGCGGTACGGCAGGCCGTCCGCCTTCGGCATCCGCAGGCGCTGCGCGGACAGCGTGAGGACGACGAGGGTGACGACGTACGGCGTGGCGGAGACGACCTGGTTGGGCACCTCGTTGGTGGTGGCGTACCAGGTGTACACCAGGGCGCCGACCACCGCGGTGATCATGGACGGGACGTACTTCTTGCGGATCACCAGCCAGATGGCGCCGATGATCAGCAGGAGGGCGCCGAGCAGCAGCAGGGCGTGGACGTTGGTGGAGCCGCCGCGCAGGTTGAGGCTGTCGGTGTAGCCGAACAGCCCGGCGCCGAGGGCGAGTCCGCCCGGCATCCAGTTGCCGAAGATCATGGCGGCGAGGCCGATGTAACCGCGGCCGCTGACCTGGCCCTCCAGATAGAAGGGGTTGGCCACGATGGAGAGGAAGACGCCACCGAGACCGGCCAGACCGCCGGAGATGATCACGGCGATGTACTTGTACTTGTAGACGTTGACGCCGAGGGACTCGGCGGCGACGGGGTTCTCACCGCAGGAGCGCAGCCGCAGACCGAAGGCGGTGCGCCACAGGATGTACCAGGTACCGGGGACCAGCGCGACGGCGATCAGGGTCAGCCAGGAGACGTTGGTGACCAGTCCGCCGAGCAGGCCGGCGATGTCGGAGATGAAGAACCAGCCGTGGTTGTTCAGGTCCTTGAGCCCGTCCGACAGGCCGGGCACCGTGAAGTGGCCGAGGGAGTCGACCGCCGGGGACTGCTTGGCGGAGCCGCCCGGGTGGCCCTCGAAGGCGAGGGGCGCGAGATAGCGGGTGATGCCGAGGGCCAGGATGTTGATCGCCACACCGGAGACGATGTGGTTGACCCGGAAGGTGACGGTGGCGATGGCGTGCAGGATGCCGCCGATGCAGCCGCCGAGGATGCCGACGACGACACCGGTCCAGGGGCCCCACTGGAAGCCCGCCCAGGCGCCGAACCAGGTGCCGAGGATCATCATGCCCTCGAGACCGATGTTGACGACGCCGGCCCGCTCGGCCCACAGACCGCCGAGACCGGCGAGGCCGATCGGCACGGCGAGCTGGAGGGCGGTGGACATCTGGCTGACGTTGGTGATGCCGTCGGCGCCGGTGACGAGGCGGACGATCGAGGTCAGTGCCAGGGCTCCGGCGATGACCAGCAGCAGCACCGGCCAGGACAGACGGCGGCCGGTCGGCGCCGCGGGCTGCAGCGAGGGCTGGTTGACATCAACCGCTGAGGTCGGGGCAGTCATCGGCCAGCCACCTCCTTCGTGGTGTTGTTGTCGGCGCCGAGGACGTGACCGGCTGCCAGTTCGGCGCCGACCCGGCGCTGCTGGCGGCGCAGGCCCCACTCACGGACGGCCTCGTAGGAGACGACGACCGAGAGCACGATCAGGCCCTGCATGATGACCGCGATCTCCTTGTCGTAGCCGTGGAAGTCCAGCTCGGGGGACGCCTTGTCGAGCCAGGCCCACAGCAGGGCGGCGAACGCGATGCCGACGGGGCTGTTGCGGCCGAGCAGCGCGATGCCGATGCCGAGGAAGCCGATGCCGGTGGGGAAGTTCAGGCTGTACGTGTGGGTGTCGCCGAGCAGGATCGGCAGGCCGGCGAGGCCCGCGATGCCGCCGGAGAGCAGCATGGCGGTCAGCACCATGCGCTTGGGGTCGACGCCGCTGGCCGCGGCGGCCGTCTCCGAGGCGCCGGAGGCGCGCAGGTCGAAGCCGAAGCGGGTGCGGTTGAGGACGACCCAGTAGCCGACGCCGAGCAGCACGGCGAGGAAGACCAGGCCGTAGATCTCGCCGGCGTCGCCGACGGGGATGCCGGGGACCCAGCCGGACTTGTGCATCTCGCCGGTGGTGTTGTTGTTGCCGACCTTGACGCCGAAGACGTTCGGCAGCCACAGGTAGGCGATCACGGAGGTCGCGATCGCGTTGAGCATGATCGTCGCGACGACCTCGCTGACGCCGCGGGTGACCTTCAGGACACCGGCGATACCGGACCAGAAGGCGCCGGTGAGGACGGCGGTGAGAAGCAGCAGCGGCACCTGGAGGCCGGCCGGCAGGCTGGCGTGGGCGCCGACGACGGCGGCCATCATGGCGGCGAGCTGGTACTGGCCGTCGACACCGATGTTGAACAGGTTCATCCGGAAGCCGATGGCCACCGCGAGGGCCGCGATGTAGTAGAGCGTCGCCTGGTTGATGATCAGCACCTGGATGTCCGAGAAGCCGAGCTGCTCGAACATCAGGGCGTACGGCTCGACCGGGCTCTTGCCCGAGGCGATCAGGACGATCGCGGTGAGCACGAAGGCCACGGCGAGCGCGATGACCGGTCCGGCCACCGCGAGGAGCACGCGCTCCTTGTCGAACTTCTTCATCAGCGTGCCTCGTCTTCGCCGGACTCGGGAGACTTGCTCAGGTTCGGAGTCCCGGGGGTCGTGTCGTCGTCCTCGAGGTGCCCGGTGGCGGCACCCGTCATCGCCGAGCCCAGTTGCTCCGGGGTGATGGCGGCCGGGTCGGCGTCCGCGACCAGCCTGCCGTTGTAGATCACGCGGAGGGTGTCGGACAGGCCGATCAGCTCGTCAAGGTCGGCGGAGATCAGCAGCACCGCCAGGCCCTCGCGGCGGGCCTCGCGGATGTGGTCCCAGATCGCGGCCTGCGCGCCGACGTCGACACCGCGGGTGGGGTGCGCGGCGATCAGGAAGCGCGGCTTGTGGCTCATCTCGCGGCCGACGATCAGCTTCTGCTGGTTGCCGCCGGACAGCGAGGCGGCGGTGACGTCGATGCCGGGGGTGCGGACGTCGTACGCCTCGACGATGCGGCGCGTGTCCTGCTGCGCGGCCTTCAGGTTCAGCCAGACGCCCTTGGCGAGGGGTTCCTCGGTGACGTGCCCGAGGATGCGGTTCTCCCAGAGGGGGGCCTCCAGGAGCAGGCCGTGGCGGTGCCGGTCCTCGGGGATGTAGCCGATGCCCTGCTCGCGGCGCTTGCGGGTCGCCCAGCCGGTGATCTCCTCGTCGGCGAGGGTGATCGTGCCGGAGTCGGCGTGCTTGAGGCCGATGAGGGCGTCGACCAGTTCGGTCTGGCCGTTGCCCTCGACGCCGGCGATGCCCAGGACCTCGCCCGCGTGGATGGTGAAGGTGATGTCGTCCAGCAGCGCCTTGCCGCCGGCGGTCTCCAGGCGGAGCTTGTCGACGGTGACGACCGCGCGGTCGGTGACCGTGGACTCGGCGGTCTCCGGCGTGGGCAGCTCGCTGCCGACCATCATCTCGGCGAGCTGCTTCGGCGTGGTCTCGGCGGGGACGGCCGTGCCGACGGTGGTGCCGCGGCGGATGACGGTGATCTCGTCGGCGACGGAGAGCACCTCGCCCAGCTTGTGGGAGATGAAGATGACCGACAGGCCCTCGGACTTCAGCTCGCGCAGGTTCTCGAAGAGGGCGTCGACCTCCTGCGGCACGAGGACAGCGGTCGGCTCGTCGAGGATCAGGATGCGGGCGCCGCGGTAGAGGACCTTGAGGATCTCCACGCGCTGGCGGGCGGCGACGCCGAGCTCCTCGACGAGGCGGTCGGGCTCCACGCCCAGGCCGTAGCGCTCCGAGATCTCCTTGATCTTGCGGCGTGCCTTGGCGCCGATTCCGTACAGCTTCTCGCTGCCCAGCACCACGTTCTCGAGGACGGTGAGGTTGTCCGCGAGCATGAAGTGCTGGTGGACCATGCCGATGCCGCGCGCGATGGCGTCGGCCGGGGACGAGAAGGTGACCTGCTCACCGTCGATCGCGATGGTGCCCTCGTCCGGCTTCTGCATGCCGTAGAGGATCTTCATCAACGTCGACTTGCCGGCGCCGTTCTCGCCGACGAGGGCGTGCACGGTGCCCTTGCGGACGGTGAGGTGGATGTCGTGGTTGGCCACGACGCCCGGGAAACGCTTGGTGATCCCGGCGAGCTCGACGGCGGTCACCTGACCGTTGACCGCCGCGCCGGCCGGAGGGCTGCTGGACGCGTTGATGGCGCACACTCCTGGGGACGGGGGTCGTCTACGCGCGTAGCGCCCCTATGGCCTGAGAAGGGACCGGCGTACCGCGACAACGGGGTACGGGGAGCGAGCCTCCCCGTACCCCGTCGAGCGGACACAACCCCTGGGGTTACCGCTGCTCAGGGTCTGGCTTCACTCAGCTGGTCTTGACCGTGATCTCGCCGCTGACGATCTTCTCCTTGGCCGTCTTGAGGGCTTCCTGGAGCTCGGCGTCGTCCGCGAACTTCGGGTTGGAGTTCGACAGGCTCACCTCACCCGACTTCAGATCGCCACGAACGATACCGGTCTCGGGCTTGCCGTCCTCGACCGACTTCGCAAGGTTGTACACGGCCTTGGCGACGTCCTTCATCGCCGAGGTCAGGATCGAGTCCTTGTACTTGGCGAGCGCTTCCTGGCTGTACTGGTCCGAGTCGACGCCGATGGCCCACACCTTGTTGGCGGCGGCGGCCTCGATGACACCCTGACCGGACAGACCGGCGGCGGCGTAGACGACGTCCGCCTTCTTCTCGATCTGACCCTCGGCGGCCGACTTGCCCTTGTCGGGGCTGGAGAAGCCGCCCTCCTCCGCGGTCTGCGTGAGGTACTGGGTCAGGACCTTGGCCTTGGGGTTGGTGTCCTTGACGCCCTGCTCGAAGCCGGCCTGGAACTTGTGGATCAGCGGGATGTCCACGCCGCCCACGAAGCCGACCGTGTTCGTCTTGGTGGACTTGGCGGCGGCGACACCGGCCAGGTAGGACGCCTGCTCCTCGGAGAAGACGAGGCCGGCGACGTTCTTCGCTTCGACGGTGGAGTCGTCGACGATGCCGAAGGTGGTGTCGGGGAACTTCTCGGCGGCACCCTTGACGGCGGCGGCGTAGGCGTAGCCGACACCGATCACCGGGTTGTAGCCCTGCTTGGCCAGCGAGGCGAGGCGCTGCTCCTTGTCCGCGTCCGTCTCACCGTCGGTGGGCTCGAGGTCGGCGGTCTTGTAATCGAACTCCTTCGCCGCCTTCTGCAGGCCGGCGTAGGCGGCGTCGTTGAAGGACTGGTCGCCCTTGCCGCCGACGTCGTAGGCGATGGCGAGACCCTTGTCCCCGCCCTTCGAGTCCTCCGAGGAGGCCTTGGTGGAGGTGCCGCCGCAGGCGGAGAGAGCGAGGGCCAGAGAGGCGGTCGCTGCGCCTGCGACCGTGATCCGGGAAATCCGGCGCATGTCGTGAGACTCCTGTCGTACCAGCGCCGGGGGGGTACAGCCGTGGGACAGCTTGCAGCAACGGCGCTTGCTTCCGCCGCAGAGTAACGCGCGTAGACCTGCCAGGAAACCCCTTCTGTCCACCTTGTTATAGGCCCGTGGCCAATCGCACGCCCGGGGCGGGCCGAGGGCCGTTCACGGCGGCCGGAGGGTGGCCGTGGGTGACCGGCACGTCACTCGGACGGTCGGCGGCGGGGCCGGGAACGGCGAGCGGGCGGGCACCCGTCGGATGCCCGCCCGCTGAACCGTCGTACGACGCTCCGCCGTACGGCCGCTGCTACTCCGTCTTGACCTTGATGGTGCCGTCGATGATGCCTTCCTTGGCCTTGTTCACGGCCTCGGTCAGGCCCGGGATCTTCGCGAACTCCGGGTTGGAGTCGGCGAGGCCCACGCCGTTGACCTTGAGGTCGAAGGTCTGCGTGCCGGTCAGCGGCTTGCCGTCGTGGACGGACTTGGCCAGCGTGAACACGGCGCCGCCGACGTCCTTCAGGGCGGAGGTCAGGATGGCGCTCTTGTACTTGGCGAGAGCCGCCTGCTTGTACTGGTCGGAGTCGACACCGATCGCCCAGACCTTGGCCTTCGCGGCGGCCTCGATCACGCCCTGGCCGGAGAGGCCGGCGGCGGCGTACTCGACGTCCGAGCCCTTCTCGATCTGGCCCTCGGCGGCGGCCTTGCCCTTGTCGGGGCTGGAGAAGCCACCCTCCTCGGCGGTCTGCGTCAGGTACTGCGACAGGACCTTGACCTTGGGGTTGGTGTCCTGGACGCCCTGCTTGTAACCGGCCTCGAACTTGTGGATCAGCGGGACGTCGACACCGCCGACGAAGCCGACCGTGTTCGTCTTCGTGGCCTTGGCCGCGGCGACGCCGGCCAGGTAGGAGGCCTCCTGCTCGGCGAAGACGAGGGAGGCGACGTTCTTGCCCTCGACCACGGAGTCGACGATGCCGAAGGTGGTCTTCGGGTACTTCTTGGCCACGGCCTCCATCGCGGGACCGTAGGCGAAGCCGACGCCGATCACCGGGTTGTAGCCCTGCTTGGCCAGCGACGACAGCCGCTGCTCCTTGTCGGCGTCCGTCTCGCCCTCGGTGGGCTCGATGTCGGCGGTCTTGTAATCGAACTCCTTCGCCGCCTTCTGCAGGCCGGCGTAGGCGGCGTCGTTGAAGGACTGGTCGCCCTTGCCGCCGATGTCGTAGGCGATGGCGAGACCCTTGTCGCTGCCGCCGTCGCCGCCGCTCTCGCTGCTGGTACCACCGCACGCCGTGGCGGCGAGCGCGATCGACGCGACCCCCACCGCGACACTGGTCAGTTTGGATGTCCGACGCATCGTGAAGTCCCCATTCTCCAAGCCCCGCAGTGGGTGCTGGGTTCGGCGCACATTAACGCGCGTAGACACTCCTGGGAACGGGGTTTCGCCTGCCGTTATCCATTCGTGCCGATGGCCGGTTACGTCCTTGTGAACCACCGGACCGAAAGGCACACATGGGGCGACGGCGCCCACGGAGCCCTCCACGCGACAGCACTCCGGACCGCCCGCCACGGCCCAGACTCCCCCCGCCCCCGAGCGGTCGCAAGCGGCGCGGGCGCGAGACGGGTGGCGGGGCGTCCGGGGCCGGCCGGCGGGCGTCGCGGTCAGCGGCCGGCGTCGAGCAGGGCCGCCGCCGTGAACAGCTCCACGCCGACCGTGATGGCCGACTCGTCGACGTCGAAGTCGCCCTGGTGCAGGTCACGGCCGATCCGGTCGCCCGGGTGGCGGACGCCGAGACGGGCCATGGCGCCGGGGACGTGCTCCAGATACCAGGAGAAGTCCTCGCCGCCGAGGCTCTGCTCGGTGGACTCGACGGAGTCGGCGCCGCGACGGGCGGTCATCGCCTCGCGCAACAGCTCGGTGGAGTCGGCGTCGTTGACGACCGGCGGGACGCCCCGCACGTAGTTGATCTCCGACTTCGCGCGATGCAGGTTGGCGACCTCGTCGATCGCGGCGACGACCAGGTCGGGCGCCTGCCGCCAGGTGTCGAGGTCCAGGCAGCGCACGGTTCCGGCCACCTCGGCGTGCTGCGGGATGACGTTGGGCGCGTGCCCGGACTCGACGCGGCCCCAGGTCACCGACAGTCCGCTGCGGGCGTCGACGCGCCGGGCGACGATCGCGGGCACGTCGGTCACCACCCGGGCGACGGCGGTGACGAGGTCGGTCGTCAGATGCGGGCGGGCGGTGTGGCCGCCGGGCCCGGCCAGGGCGATCTCGAGGCGGTCGCAGGCGGAGGTGATGGGGCCCTCGCGCAGTCCGATCCGGCCCGCGTCCACCTTCGGGTCGCAGTGCAGGGCCAGGAACCGGCCCACCCCTTCGAGCACCCCGTTCGCGATGGCCTCGACGGCGCCGCCGGGGAGGACCTCCTCGGCGGGCTGGAAGAGCAGGCGCACCGGCCGGGGCAGCTGCCCGCGCCGCTCCAGCTCGGCCAGGACGAGCCCGGCGCCGAGCACCACGGTGGTGTGCACGTCGTGGCCGCAGGCGTGCGCGCGGTCGGGCACCGTGGAGCGGTACGGGCACTCACTCTTCGTGTCCGGGATGGGCAGCGCGTCGATGTCGCCGCGCAGCGCGAGCATGGGGCGTCCGCCGTCCCACTCGCCGATGTCGCAGACGAGGCCGGTGCCGCTCGCGAGGACGCGGGGCTCCAGGCCGGCCTTCTCCAGGCGGGCCTTGATCGCGGCGGTCGTTCGGAACTCTTGATTGCCGAGCTCAGGGTGCATGTGGAGGTCGCGCCGGAACTCGATGAGCTCGGCGCGCAGCGCTTCCGGCACGGTGCCGGGCAGGGCTGATTCTCCGGTTTGGTCGGCCTCGGACTCTGCGGACATCAGTTGGTTCACCCTCTGAAGGGTAGGACGCCGAGACGGCCGACTGACCCTCGATCAACAAAAGTTCAACCCGTTCGGGGAAGAAAATCTGGTCGTCCGACGCGTAGGTATTGATTCAGGTGGGTAAACTCGCGCGCTTCTCACCGAGCCGACCTGGGGAGCCGACGGGCGTCGCGACGACGCGGGTTGCCCATACTCCACGGATACCACGCCCGGGACAGAACCGTCGGGCGTGTTCACCTGTCGGGATCGGACGCACCCCCGAAAGCGCCGGCCAGGATCGCGCGGGGCGCACGGCGGAGGAGGGAGTCGATGCGGCGCGTCGGCGACCGGCGACAACGCCGCGAGGCGCGGTGCCGGACGCCGGGAGCCGGCAGGAGCGGCGGGACAGGCGGTCGCCGCCAGGCCGGCGGGGGCCTGTCGCGGCTGACGGCGCGGACGCCGCGGGAGCCCACGGGCGGGGAGAAGCGCCTCCTCGCCGTCCTCCTCGCCGAGAGGCCGCCGCGCTCACACCGAGCTGACCGCCGGCAGCCGGTGCACGTCCCGCGCGGTGCCGGTGACCCCCGAGAGGAAGCCCTGGGCCCGCGGTGACGCGTGCGCCGTCAGCCACGCCGGGTCGATGTCACACACCGCGACCTGGACCCCGGTGCCGGCCAGGGCGAGCGGCAGGGTGTGCACGACGGTCGACGGGAAGCTCAGGACCGTGCGCCCGATGGGCCCGCGCCGGGCGATCAGCTCCAGGGGGAGGTCCGGCCGGACGACCTCCAGGCCCGTCCCGACCGCGAGCCGGTGCAGTTTCTCCGCGCTCTCGCGGCGGTGGGCGAAGTAGCGGGTGGCGCCGTGCGCCGCGGCCAGGGCCCGGACGGCGTCCAGGTACCGGTCGCCGTCCACGACCCCGGTCTCGACCAGGGACGTGCCGACCAGGTCGGCGCCCTTGGTGAGGCGGGGCGGACCGAAGCGGTCACGGGTCCAGGCGAAGGCGTTCGCCGTGACCGTCACCCCGGGCGGTGTCTCCTCCACCGGCATGGCCGAGAAGACCTCGACCGTCCGCCGGGCGCCCGGGGTGAGGCGCCTGCGGGCGACCGCCGACACCGGCGCGAACACCAGGTCGCGGGGGCCGGGGCGGCCGCCCTTGCGGTGCCAGCGCACCAGGCGGTCGCCGCGGGCGAGCTGCGCCACGAACTCCATGGTCGCGGTGCCGTCGTCGACGACGACGAGGTCCCGGGCGCCGGTGATCGTCAGCAGGAGCTGCACGTATCGGGAGAAGGGGTCGCCGAGGACGATCCGCCCGGCGCCGCGCAGCAGGGCCGCGAGCCCGCCGATGGTGCGGAAGGGGGCCGCGGGGCCGCCGCGGGCCTCCTCCCAGCGGACCCCGTGCCCCTCCTGGCGGGCCAGCTCGGCCATCCGGCGGAGCTGGCCACGCGTCATGGGGTCGGTCGGGGACAGCACGACGAGGGTGAGCTCCGCACCGGACGCGCGGGCATGGGCCCACTCCAGAACGTTCAGGAGCTGCACCGGGCTCTCGACGAACGCGAGGGTGGAGTGGCCGGCGTTCCCGGCGCGGCGGCTCATCGGCGTACGACCGTCCCCTGCCTCGTGGTGTCCGGGCTCAGACCGTGACCGGCTCGCCGGCCGCGGCGGCGATCTCCGCCTCGGCGACCACGCCGGAGACACGGCGGAGCTTCTTCATCGGGCCGAGCTCGGAGTCGTAGACCTTCTTCACGCCGTCGCCGAGGGACGCCTCGATGGTGCGGATGTCACGGACGAGGCGGGTCAGGCCCTGCGGCTCGACGGAGGCGGCCTGGTCGGACCCCCACATCGCGCGGTCCAGGGTGATGTGGCGCTCGACGAAGACGGCGCCGAGGGCGACGGCGGCCAGCGTGGTCTGCAGCCCCGTCTCGTGGCCGGAGTAGCCGATCGGGACGTTCGGGTACTCCTTCTCCAGCGCGTTGATCACGCGGAGGTTCAGCTCCTCGGCCTTGGCCGGGTAGGTCGAGGTGGCGTGGCACATCAGGATGTTGTCGGAGCCGAGGACCTCGACGGCGTGCCGGATCTGGCGCGGGGTGGACATGCCGGTGGAGAGGATGACCGTACGGCCCGTCGCGCGCAGCTCGCGCAGCAGTTCGTCGTCGGTCAGCGAGGCGGAGGCCACCTTGTGGGCGGGCAGGTCGAACTTCTCCAGGAAGGCGACGGCCTCGGTGTCCCACGGGGAGGCGAACCAGTCGATCCCCTTCTCCTGGCAGTACGCGTCGATCTGCCGGTACTCGTCCTCGCCGAACTCCACGCGGTGGCGGTAGTCGATGTAGGTCATCCGGCCCCAGGGGGTGTCGCGTTCGATGTCCCACTGGTCGCGCGGGGTGCAGATCTCCGGGGTGCGCTTCTGGAACTTGACGGCGTCGCAGCCGGCTTCGGCGGCCACGTCGATGAGCTTGAAGGCGTTCTCCAGCTCGCCGTTGTGGTTGATGCCGATCTCGCCGCAGATGTAGACGGGGCGGCCGGGGCCGACCTCGCGCGAACCGAACGTGCGCAGGCGGGAGTTGGTGCTCATGGCAGAGATGTCCTTACTGGGTGAGGGAGTCGAGGGAGGGGCCGAGGATCCAGCCGGCGATCTCCCGGATGGCGCCGTCGCCACCGGGGACGGTGGTGACCGCGCGTGCGGCGCCGCGGACGATGTCGTGGGCGCTCGCGACCGCCACGGGCCAGCCCACCAGGGCGAAGCACGGGAGGTCGTTGACGTCGTTGCCGACGTAGAGCACGCGCTCCGGCGCGATGCCCTGCTCCTCGCACCACTGCTTGAGTGCGAGGTCCTTGCGGTCGATGCCGTGCAGCACGGGAATCCGCAGCTTGCGGGCGCGGGCGGCGACGACCGGGTTCTGCTCCGTGGAGAGGATCAGCATCTTCAGGCCGCTCTTGCGCAGGGCGGCGATGCCGAGTCCGTCGCCGCGGTGCACGGAGACGAACTCCTTTCCGTCGGCGTCGATCAGCACCCGGTCGTCGGTCTGGGTGCCGTCGAAGTCCAGGACGACCGCGTCGATGTCGCCGGCGGCCGGGAGGGCGCCGAGCGCCCGGTCCGCGTCGAGCAGCGGCGCCAGCGCGCGGGCGCGGGCCAGGTCGTGCGGGTCGTCGATCTCCAGCACCCGGGCGGGGTCGGTGCGCACGAGGTCGGTGCGGCCGAAGAAGCGGTGCCGGTGGGCGCGGAAGCCGGCCGCGTCCATGGCGTAGGCGGCGCCGGTCTCCAGGAAGTCCTGGGGGCGGTCCTGGCGGCGCGGGCGGTGGGACTTGTCGTGGTTGACACCGTCGCCGCCCTCGGTGGGCTCGCCGCTCTCGCGCCAGACGAAGCCGTGGAAGGGAGCCACGGTGACGGCGGTGTCGGCGCCGTTCTCGGCGACCGCGGCGGCGACCTTCTCGATGTCGTCGCGGACGAGGAACGGGCTGGTGCACTGCACGAGCAGGACCACGTCGACGGGGGCGCCGTGCAGCGCCTCATGGGTGTCGAGGGCGTGCAGGACCGCCGCCTCGGAGGTGGCGGTGTCCCCGGCGATGGCGCCGGGCCGCAGCACGACCTCGGCGCCGGCCTCCCGGGCGGCGGCGGCGATGGCCTGGTCGTCGGTGGAGACGACGACGTCGGTCACCAGCCGGCTCGCCCGGCACTCGCGTACCGCGCGGGCCACCAGCGGGACTCCGCCCACCGGGGCGAGGTTCTTCGCCGGCACGCCCTTGGAGCCGCCGCGTGCGGGAATCACCGCGAGCACCCGGCGGGTCGAAGCGCCGTGGCCCGCTGCCGGGTCGGACATGGGTTCTCCTTGTCGATGGGGGGTCACAGCTCGCCCATCCGCCGGATCACGGGGGCGACGCGCTGGACGCCGTGCCGGTAGGCGCCGCGTGCGGCCCGGCGCACGATCTGCCGGACGGGGCCGGGCGCGTCGTCCGCGGCCGGTGCTCCGGGCAGCGGCGCGCCGTCGGGGCCGAGATGGTGGCGGGCGAGGACGCCGGGCAGGTAGCCGGGCGCGGTCTCGGCGGTGTACCAGGGCGCGAGCGGTGGCAGCCCGCCCGGCCGGTCCAGCAGGCGGGCGACGCGTTCGCGGGCGCGGTCGAACGCGGTGGCGTAGGTTCCGCCGGCGGCCACGCCCTGCCGGGCCACCCAGTCCTCGTCCGGCTCCGGCAGGTACCCGGCGTCGAGCTGGTCCCAGGAGGCGAGGCAGCCGGAGCCGATGAAGTGGTGGTTGCCGAGGGCCTCGCGCACCCCGAGGTCGGTGAGGACGGCCGTCGGGACACGGCGGTGCAGGGCTTCCAGGGCGGCGGTGGAGCTGACCGTGACGAGCAGGTCGGTGCGGTCCAGCACCTCCCCCATGTGCCCGTACACCAGGCGGAGGTTGGGCGGCAGGTCCTGGCCCCGGACCAGTTTCTGGTACGGCAGTTCCTCGATGTGGGTGGTGTGTTCGCCGGGCCTGGAGCGCAGTTTGAGCAGCACCTCGCGCTCGGGGTGCTCGCGGGCGTGCCCGATGAGGCGGTTCAGCAGGTAGGTGCGGTCTCGGCGGTTGTCCGGCACGGAGGGCTGGGCCGCGAACACCACGGTGCGGGGCTCGTGTTCGCCGGCGTGCGGGTCACCGCCGAGGAAGGGCAGTGCCACCTCGGTCACCGCCGAGGCGTCGGCGCCGACCCCCTCGTACACCGCGCGGAAACGCTCGGCGTCCTGCCGTGAGTTGGCGAGGACGAGGTCCGCGCCGTGCCGCAGCAGCAGGCCGTCGGCGAGCTTCTCGTAGACGACGCCGACGTAGCCGGTGACCACGACGGGGCGCCCGGGACGGTCCGCCCACACCCCCCGCAGGCCGTGCAGCATGGCCTGCACCCCGCCGCCGACCAGCGCGAGGACGACCACGTCGTACTGCTCCCGCGCCATGACGCGCAGGAACTCGGCCGCGGTCACCTCGCGCAGGGAGTCGGCGTGGGCGCCGGTCTCCTGGAGCTGACGGGCCGTGGGCGTGGCCCGGCCGCGCAGAAGGTAGCCGTCCAGGCGGACGTCCTCGTCCTCGGGGGCGATGCGGTGCGCGGTGAGCGCGCCCCATTTCCACCGGGTGTCGGAATCCGCGAGCACGGCCGTTCGCCGGGTCTTCGTCGTACTTGCTGGCACGCCGAAGACGCTAGGAATGCATTCGAAGCACCCGCCCAACCCGAACACAACAAACGGTTAACAGCACACCGACGAACGGCGAATCAGGTCGGGTGAGGCCCGTGAAAAAGCCCGGTTCACGGCTTCGCCACACGTCGTTCACCTGAATTCAAGGAAGGCGTCAAGACGAATGCCGGGCCGCGCCCTACCGTCTTTTCCGTGGTCAAGCTCTCCGTCATCGTGCCGTTCTTCAATGTGCGGCAATACGCGCCCGACACCCTCCGGAGCCTTCGTGCGAACGCGCGCGACGACTTCGAGTTCATCCTCGTCGACGACTGCTCGCGCGACGGGACCCCGGAGATCCTCGCGCGCGCCGAGCGCGAACTGCCGGGCGCCGTCCTCGTGCGGCACGAGAGGAACGGAGGACTGGCGACCGCGCGCAACACCGGGATCGACCGGGCGCGCGGCGAGTACCTGACGTTCCTGGACGGCGACGACTGGCTCGCGCCGGGCTACTACGCCCGACTGGTCGCCGCGATCGAGGAGCTGGGCTGCGACTTCGTGCGCACGGACCACGTCCAGTGCACGGCGCGGGCCCGCAGTGTGCACCGGGTGCCGCACGGCCGCCGCGGGGTCGTGCTGCGGCCGCGGGACGCGATCCTGCCGGCCGACCGTTCCACGTCCGTCGACTACGCGTACGCCTGGGCGGGGATCTACCACCGCCGGCTGGTCGAGCGGGGGCTGCTGCACTTCACCGACGGGCTGCGCACCGCGGAGGACCGCCCGTGGATCTGGCGGCTGCACCGGGAGGCGGATTCCTTCGCGGCGGTCGGCCTGCTCGGTGTCTTCTACCGGCGCGGGGTCGCCTCTTCCTTGACGCAGATCGGGGACGTACGGCAATTGGATTTCATCCGCGCATTCGACCAGGTCGTCGCGGAAACCGCCGAGGACCCCGCGGCGGACGCGTTGCTGCCGAAAGCCGTGCGCACGTATTGCGCCATCATTTCCCATCACCTGGGTTCCATCGAGAGGTTCGAACCCGCGGTGGCGAGAAAACTCAAAGCCATGAGTGCCGCGGCGCTGCGGCGGATGCCGCAGGCCGTGCTGGAGGAGGCACTGGACTCGATGGACGTGCAGCGGGCCACCCGGCTGCGGCGGCTGCGCCGCCGTCCCGCCGTCGCGGGGGCCGCCGCGTGACGACCCAGATCTTCCAGGCGTCCACGCTGTACGGCGCCGCCACCCTGGCCGCCGCCCTGGACGCCGGCTGCTTCGGCCCCGCGGACCGGCGGATCCTGCTGGTCTGCAACAACGCGGCGACCCCGGAGACCACACCGGGCCTGGAGACCCTGCCGGGATTCGGGCGGCTGCGGGACCGCTTCGACGACGTGCTGTCGTACAACGAGACGTTCTTCCCGTTCCACCCCGGCGGCTGGGCTCCCCGGCCGGACGACCTGCCGCTGTGGGAGCGGTTCGTGCGCCACGAGTGGCGCCTGGGCGACGACGACGTGGCGCTGGCGGTCGAGTCGATCCAGGTCAACCCGTCGCTGGCGCTCGCCCAGATCTTCACCGGCGCCCCGGTCACGGTCTACGCCGACGGCCTGATGAGCTACGGCCCGACCCGCAACAAGATCGATCCGCTGGTCGGCACCCGGGTGGACCGGGTGCTGCACGTCGACCTGGTGCCGGGCCTCGCGCCGCTGCTGCTCACCGAGTTCGGCGTGCCGGCGGAGATCGTGCCCACCCCGGCCCTGACCAAGGTGCTGGCCGACCTCGCGGACGGGGAGGAGGGCCTGCCGGACGTCGAGGAGCCCGCGCTGCTGCTCGGCCAGTACCTGTCCGCGCTCGGCATCCTCTCCCCCGAGGAGGAGGACGCCCTGCATCTGCGGATGCTGAGGGGCGTGGTGGCGCTCGGTCACGAGCGGGTGGTGTTCAAGCCGCACCCCTCGGCGCCCGCGCGGTTCACCCGCAGCCTGGAGGAGGAGGCCGGTCGGCTCGGCGCCGACCTCGTCGTCTGCGACACGCCGGTCCTCGCCGAGGTGCTGTTCCAGCGGACACGTCCGGCGCTGGTGGCCGGCTGCTTCTCCACCGCGCTGCTCACAGCGTCCGCGCTGTACGGCCTGCCCGTGGCCCGGGTGGGCACGGACCTGCTGCTGGAGCGGCTGACGCCGTACGAGAACAGCAACCGGGTGCCCGTCACGATCGTGGACGCGCTGCTGCCCGCGCTGGAGGACCGGGCGGCGGTCGACGAGCGGCGCCCGGGCCTGGACGTCGAGGCGCTGGGCGCGCTGGTGCGCGCGGTCGGTTTCGCGATGCAGCCCAAGATCCTGCCGGGCCTGCGCGCGGAGACGGAACACTTTCTGACGCTCCATCTGGGCAGCCCCATGCTGCGCTACTTCAAGCGCAGGCGGCTGACCTCGCTCGGGCTGCCGGGCGGGCTGCCCGGGCAACTGGCCTTCATCCCCCGCAATGCCACGGTCCGCCGGGTCGCCCGCCGCGCGCGGGACATACGCCGGTCGGCCCGCAGGGGCACCTCGTGATCGACGCACCCACCACGGCGGGCATCCCGGTCCGCCCCGCCGCCCCCGCCCGCCCCCGGCAGACCCGGCTGCGCGCCCTGGACGGGCTGCGCCTGGTCGCCGCGCTGATGGTGGCGGCGTACCACTACGGGGGGCGGGACGGCGAGGTCACCGAGGCGTGGGGCACCTCCCCGAGCCTGCAGTTCCCCACGCTCCACGGCTGGTTCGCGTACGGCTGCCTGGGCGTGCAGGTGTTCTTCGTGATCAGCGGGTTCGTGATCTGCATGAGCGGCTGGGGCCGCACCCTGACGTCGTTCTTCGCGTCCCGCGCCGCCCGGCTGCTGCCCGCCTACTGGGCCGCGGTCGTCCTGGTGACGGCCGTGTTCGCGCTGCCCGTCGTCGCGTACCGCGCGGTGTCGCCCAGCGACGCGCTGCTGAACCTGACGATGCTCCAGCAGCCGCTGGGCGCCGACCGGGTGCTGGGGGTGTGCTGGACGCTGTGGGCGGAGATCCGCTTCTACGCGCTGTTCGCGCTGTGCGTCGTGCTGCCCGGCGCGACCCGGCGGCGGATCATCCTGTTCTGCGCGGCCTGGACGCTCGCCGCCGCCCTCGCGCAGGGGGCGGGGGAACCGTTCCTCGACCTCGTGCTGATGCCCGAGTACGCCCCCTTCTTCGTCGGCGGCGTCGGCCTGTACCTGGTGCACCGCGACCGCCGGGACGCCTACGCGTGGGGCATCGTGGCCGTGAGCTGGCTCATCGGCCAGCACTACGCGGTGGCCCGGCTGTGGCACGCGCCGGACGTCGACGCCTTCTCCTACCGCAGCTCCCTCGGCATCGTCCTGGTCGTCACCTGCGGCTATCTGGCCGTCACCGCGATCGCGCTGGGATGGCTCGCCCGGGCCGACTGGCGCTGGCTGACGGTCGCCGGTGCGCTGACGTACCCGTTCTACCTCGTCCACGAGCATCTGGGCTGGGTCGTCATCCGGGCCCTGCACCAGGGACTCGGCCTGCCCTCCTCCGTCACGGCCCTGCTCACGGTGGCCGCGATGCTGCTGCTGGCCCGGCTGCTCAACTGCTACGTCGAGGAGTGGGCGACCCCGCTGCTGCGCCGCACGCTGTCCGGGCGGGCCTCCCGCCCGGGGTGAGCGCCGCTCGGCGGATCCCGTAGCGGGCCTGCCCCTCCTCGAAGCACCGGTCGTAGTCGGCGAAGCCCTCCGCGCCCGCCCGCGCCGAGAGCGGGTGGTCAGCGGAGTACGCGGAGGAGCTGCGGCTCGTCCGACCCCTACGCGCTCGCCAGCGACAGCTTCACCGCGAACCCCAGGAACAGCGCACCCGCCGCCGAGGTCGCCCCGGCCGACAGACGCCTGCGGCGGCGGAAGACGGCGGCCAGCCTGGTGCCGCTGAAGATCAGGGCGCTCAGGTAGAGGACGCTGGCCAGCTGCGCGAAGGTGCCGAGCACCACGAAGGAGACGGCCGGGTGGGCGTAGGTCGGGTCGACGAACTGCCGCAGAACGTTCCAAAATCCAACTGCCTGTTAGCCTCCGGCCATGACGACCAGGACCAGACCCAGACGCCAAGCGACCAGAGCCAAGGCAGCCGTAGAGGTCGAGACCAAGTGGACGGCCGAAGAGCTGGCCGAGCTGGCCGAGCTGGAAGCCGCCACGGCCCTCCTGCCCGAGGACGCTCCCCGTGCACTGCTGTCGGTCCGCCTGTCGGTCCTCACAGAGGGCACCACCTCACCGGCGCGACAGGAACTGGACCTCAGGCGGCACGCCGCACGTGAAGGAATCCGAATCGCCGGAGTAGCCCGAGACCTCAACACTTCAGCAATGAAGGAGTCGCCGTTCGAGCGCAAGGAACTTGGCGACTGGCTCAAAAACCGGATTCCAGAGTTTGACCTGATCCTCTTCTGGAAGCTTGACCGGTTCATTCGCCGCATCACCGACCTTCACGAAGCAATCACGTGGTGTCAGAGGTACGACAAGAACCTTGTTTCTCTGAATGACACTCTGAATCTCGATTCCCCTATGGCACAGGCGATGGTCACCTTCATCGCTGCCGTGGCCGAGATCGAAGCGGCCAACACCAAAGTCCGTGTTACGTCCCTGTGGGAGCACACCAAGGCCAGCGATGAGTGGAGAGTCGGAAAGCCCCCCTACGGGTATTACGTCGACAAGGTGGACGGGAGGAACAGACTCGTTCAGTACCCAGACGAGGCAAAGGTGCTCAGGTACATGTACCGAGCTGCTATCCGAGGAGTCCCGGCAAACCGGATTGCACTGGTCCTCAACAGGGCCAAGGTTCCGACCTACAGCAATAGAACATGGAACAACCAGCAAGTACTTCGGAACCTTCGGAACCCAGCCATCAAGGGCGTACGCACCGAAGGCGGAACCAAATCTGCTGGATACCGCTCTAAGCCCGTTCTGGACAAGAACGGCAAAGAGATCATGGTCACCGACGAACCCATCCTCACAGCTGAAGAGTTCGACAAGGTTGGTGAAGCTCTCGACACCCGGAAGAGGAACAAGAGACATCACGAGAAGAACCGAAACCCCACCCGATTCCTGGGTGTCATGAAGCACCGCGACTGCGGTAACAACATTAACGAGACCAATAATTACAAAAAGCTCACTTCTGGCGAGGACAAGGAATACCGCTACCTCAGGTGCCCCAAATGCCGAAAGCCCGGATTCGTAATCCCCCAGCCTGAGCAGATGTATAGCTGGATCGCTAGCGAAGTGATCCAATCCATCGGAGAACATGACGTGGTCTACCGAGAATACTCCAAAGGGGAAGAAAACCGTAAGGAGCGGAAGCGCATCCAAGATTCCATCGCCTACTACATGACCGGCCTGGAACCTGGAGGCCGGTATGACAGAGAGGGTTTCGTTAAGGAGCGAGCTCAGGAAACTCTCGATAATCTCATTACCGAGCTGGACAAGATTGACCCGGATTCGACTAAGGACAGATGGATTTACGTTCGATCTGGACAGACCTACGTCGAACACTGGCAAAGCGGCGGAGTGGAGGCCATGGAAAACGATCTCCTGCGAGCTGGAATCACATTCGACATCTGGAAGGAGGACGGAGAAGTACTGACGGACATGAAAATCCCTGAAGACTTGCTTGACCGCCTCGTACAGACCACAGATATCGACTAGGCCGACTAGCCCATAGCATCAGAATGAGCCCCGGCTTTCGAGCCGGGGCCTTTCTCATGTCCGCACACAAATCAAGAAGGCCGGAATGTGGACACCAGGCCCCCGAAAGCGCCTCTCGCCCAGTAATACCAAGGTCACGTGATTATGGTCACATCCCAAAATGAGCCCTCTTTCATGACTTTCAAATCCACGAAGACCCGTACAAGACCTTGGTCCTGATGACGTCCCGATCAGCGTAATGCGTGGGCCCGGACTCCCCGCTACCCCTGGGCACCCACTTACACAGGCGCTGCGAGAAATCCACAACCAATGTTCTGCGCTCGATCAATGAGAGAAACGAGCAATCGCTAACGCTGCTGCAAGCGTCTCCGTGTCTCGATCTCAGTGCGCTTGACCCAGACCACTTGGCTTGGATTGCTCGGCTGTCAGACGACAACTCGTCAGCGCTGTCGACAGAAGACCTGAGCGGAGCCACCTGGAATCCAGAGCACTAGTACGACACAGGGGCCCTACGGGCGGCCAACAGAGCGCCGGGGGCTGGTTCGGTATCGGGGAGGATCTGAGATGACGGCAGGAGGAGACACAGAGGGCCGGGGGGTCTTTGCCGACAGGGCACTACCCCAGACACACCAAAGGGGCCGACCCGAGAGCCGGCCCCCAGGGGTCTTACCGACTAATCGTCCGGGCTATTCGATTGAGCTTGAAGAGAGACCCCTCCCCCCAGGTACCCCCTGGCACAGATAATCCTCGTACTGGCGCGGACTCAGAATCTCACGCAACCAATCCTCATACCTTTGCTTTCGCTGCGCCCTCATGCCTTTACAATCAAGTGAATCGCCGTGTGCGCACTCGCCATCTACGGTGACATCAAGCAGGGTCCTGTTTCCCTCATTGTCAACTTCGAACGTCCTGACACCAATCAACCCTCTGCTACGCATAGAACACCCCTTCTCGGCCTGCTTCCGCCAGACCATTTCACTATCCAGCCTGAGCTATTCGATCGTCCTCTATCCGATGAATCCCCTCTTTATCGCTTCCTTCAAATCTTTCTCAATCGAAATAGAGTCACACGGAAGAAAGAAAGACATCTTCTCGATCGCTGATGCTGCAACAGCATTATTCATCGCGACATAAGCAGTCACTAGGGCTTTCAGATAGATATCATCCGCCGCCCCCATCCCCTCTTCCCGAAGGGCTCGCACTACCCGCAAGGCATCAAGAGCCACATTCATCGCTCTATCCAGCTCTAGCGGGTCCGGGTGCTGGAGAAGGTCCAGATTCCGGAGCAGGGCGCTCGTGATGCCGTACTCGGCGGCTCTCGGCTCCTCCGTCGTGATGTGCAGCTCTGAGGGGAACCGGCTGGCCTTCGTCCAGACGGCGCACACCGTCCAGTCACCGAACCGATGGGTTGTCTCTGTGGTCTCCATGCCGCTGACCGTACCCCCCTGGCATGACGCACGGCCCTCGAATACTCAAAATTACCCTCCCCCTACTTACTTAGTTAGTTAGGCAGGGGCCACCTAAATAAGTCCGAGACCCAGATCACACCACCATACCTGTAACACCAAAGCCGTGCAGAGCGATGTACCTAGTGATGGACCGATCGCCTATCCATCAGGAATCAAAAGCTGCTGATGCTTTAGCCTGCCATAAAACAGGTTGCCAGCTCAGCCATAACTAAACGCACACATCCCACATCGAGGGGTCTGGCTTTGATCCGGGCCTCTTTCTTTATGCCCAAAGGAGCCCCTATGACTACCGCTATATCCAAGTGCAACAGGCCGTTCTGCCCCTGCGCCAATCCCGTGATCGATACACCTTGCCCCGAGAGGCCACGGGAGGCCTTTTTCACGCTTGAGCCTGCCCCTCCGAAGGAATCGCCTACCGGTCTGCAGTGGGCAAGCGCAACCGGGCAGGGAATCTCGTCTCCATTTTCTTGGCGCCCTTCGGGACCTTGATCTTGACAAACTGTCACATGATCGGCCGGACAGGTCTTAGTTGGCGGTGTGCGGGCCCGCCTTGCCCGTGAACGGGAAGAGCGGATAGCCTTCCACGCATTGACCCTCGGGTGGGTGATAAGGCCAGCCCATCCCAAACCGGTACAGGAGGGTCAGTGTGATGGCCACTCCGAGCAGGGCGAGCCACATGATGGCCCGCCCGCCGGGAAGAGGCCACCGTCGCAGTGCGAGTTGGGTCAGAAGCAGCAACAGGGCCATGCAAAGCCACACGACGGGCGTCATCATCTGCAGCCCTGTGTTGTTGCTGAAGTTGTTCCCGAGCGGGCAGTCCGCCCACGATCGAACAGTCCACACTGTGCCGCCATACACGCCGACGGCAGAAAGAGCGGGAGCCAGCAAATACCAGCTGCAACCCGGCGCAGAGGTGATCGCCCCGTCCTGCCCCCGCGAAACGTGCATCCCATAGCCTCCACTGAACGACTGCGGCGCCGACTACCAAGCGAGCTGGCCGGCCGACTCCCAACACGGCGACCGAGCTACTTCACCCACGCTGACCAAAGAAACGATCAGTCGGTTCCCGCTTGAGTCACCGTTTCGTGATCGGCCGGACAAGTCCTAGTCGCGAGGCTTCCCGCGTGAAGCCCTGGAATCGCGTTGCCCACTGCTCACCAGCCAGGAACACGAACAGCCTCCCTCAAGACGGCTTCCGGGATCTCTGTGAGCCCTTCCCCCTCTGGCGGCTGGGACGCTTGGGACACGTCGCCCTGGACGACGAACGAACCTGAAGCGGTGCGATAGACGTTGGCGCAGTCGTCCTGACCGCACTCCCCGTTGCCGGTCGGCCGTTGCAGCTCCCCGCGTGCCAAGTGACCCCCTTTGGCTGGCACCTGTTGGGGCCGACGTCATGACGCTACGAGGGTTCACGACGGTCGCCAATGCGGCCTCGCGGGATTCGCGTAATCGGGTATCTCTGTGTCCGACCGTTGGGCGGAAGGCTCCCACCCGGAGTCAGGTTGGGACCTCTGCACGCACTACAGAGCATCAACTCATCGCAAGCTAAAGCTAGTTGGTGCGTCGCACGGCGCGGATGACGGGCGGCTTCCTCCGTCGCGACTGGGCAACCTCGGCCGCATTCTCAGCCAGCGAGGCAAGAGGGGTCCTGGGGGTGTCTGGCTTCGGTCGGCGTTGTCTTGGCGCTGCGCCCACACCCAAGCCCTGGAGAGCCTCCTCCTGCTCCTCGAGGGTCAGGCGGGCAAACCGCTCAGCAGCCTTCTGGAGGTCCATAGCCAGCCCCCTACACGCTTGCCAGGGAGAGCTTCACCGCGAACCCGAGGAACAGCGCCCCAGCGGCCGAGGTGGCCCCCGCGCTGAGCGTCCTCCGACGACGGAACGCAGCAGCTAGACGAGACCCGCCGAAGATGAGCGCAGACAGGTACAACACGCTTGCCACCTGGGCGAGTACGCCTAGAGTCACGAACCCCACGACCGGGTTGGACTCTGACACGAACTGCACGAAGAAGGCGACGAAGAACAGGATCGCCTTCGGGTTGACCAGGCTGACGACCAGGGCGCGGCGGAAGGGCCGCTCCTCGCCGGCCGGGGCCTCGCCGGTGGCCGCGGCGACCGTCTCCCGGCGGGAGCGCCACATGCCCCAGGCGGCCCGCAGCATGCCGATCGCCAGCCAGGTCAGATAGCCGGCGCCGGCGTACTTCACGATCGAGAACAGCACGGCGTTCGCCTGGAACAGCGAGGCGACCCCCGCGGCCGACAGGGTCATCAGCACGGCGTCCCCGCACCAGACGCCGGCCGCGGCGGTGTACCCGGCGCGGACGCCGCGCCGGGCGGCCACCGAGAGGACGTAGAGCGAGTTGGGACCGGGCAGCAGGATGATGAGGACCAGACCTGCCAGATAGGTGGGGAGATCGATGACGCCGAACATGGACAGAAGTGTCACACGCGTCCCGGCCCGTGCACCCGGTGTTCCGCAGGGTGGGACACCGCGGTCCGCCGGCTGTGCTCAGAAGGTGCCGGACGGCTCGTACCGGCCCCACACCTCGCGCAGGGTGCCGCAGACCTCGCCGACCGTGGCGCGGGCCCGCAGCGCCTCCTTCATCGGGTACAGCACGTTGTCGTCGCCGGTCGCCGCCTTCCTCAGCGCGGCCAGCGCCGACTCCACCGCCCGCCCGTCCCGTTCCGCGCGCAGCCGGGCGAGCCGCTCCGCCTGCCGCGCCTCGATGGCGGGGTCGACCCGCAGCGGCTCGTACGGCTCCTCCTCGTCGAGCCGGAAGCGGTTGACGCCGACCACGACCCGCTCCCCGGAGTCGGTCTCCTGGGCGATCCGGTAGGCGTTCCGCTCGATCTCGCCCTTCTGGAAGCCGCGCTCGATGGCCGCGACGGCACCGCCGAGGTCCTCGACCCGGCGCATCAGGTCCCGCGTCGCCTCCTCCACGTCGTCCGTCATCCGCTCCACGGCGTAGGACCCGGCGAAGGGGTCGACGGTCGCGGTCACGTCCGTCTCGTACGCGAGCACCTGCTGGGTGCGCAGGGCGAGCCGGGCCGACCGGTCCGTCGGCAGGGCGATCGCCTCGTCGTAGGAGTTGGTGTGCAGCGACTGGGTGCCGCCGAGCACCGCGGCGAGGCCCTGCACCGCCACCCGGACCAGGTTCACCTCGGGCTGCTGGGCCGTCAGCTGCACGCCGGCCGTCTGCGTGTGGAACCGCAGCATCTGGGACTTCGGGTTCCGCGCGCCGAACTCGTCCCGCATGACCCGGGCCCAGATCCGGCGGGCGGCGCGGAACTTGGCGACCTCCTCCAGGAACGTCGTCCGGGCCACGAAGAAGAACGACAGCCGGGGCGCGAAGTCGTCCACGTCCATGCCCGCGGCGACCGCCGTACGGACGTACTCGATGCCGTCGGCGAGGGTGAAGGCGATCTCCTGGACGGGACTCGCCCCCGCCTCGGCCATGTGGTACCCGGAGATGGAGATCGTGTTCCAGCGCGGGATCTCGGCCCGGCAGTACCGGAAGATGTCCGCCGTCAGCCGCAGCGAGGGCTTCGGCGGGAAGATGTAGGTGCCGCGCGCGATGTACTCCTTCAGCACGTCGTTCTGGATCGTGCCGGTGAGCCGGTCCGCGGACACGCCCTGCTCCTCGGCGACGAGCTGGTACAGGAGCAGCAGCAGGGCCGCCGGCGCGTTGATGGTCATCGACGTCGACACCTGGTCCAGCGGGATGCCGTCGAACAGCACCCGCATGTCGTCGATCGAGTCGACGGCCACGCCGACCTTGCCGACCTCGCCGTGCGCGAGGGGCGCGTCGGAGTCGTGGCCCATCTGGGTGGGCAGGTCGAAGGCGACCGACAGGCCGGTGGTGCCGTGCGCGATGAGCTGCCGGTAGCGGGCGTTGGACTCCGTGGCCGTGCCGAACCCCGCGTACTGGCGCATCGTCCAGGGCCGGCCGGTGTACATCGTCGGGTAGACGCCGCGGGTGAAGGGGTGGGCGCCCGGCTCGCCCAGTTGCACGGCCGGGTCCCAGCCCCGCAGCGCGTCCGGCCCGTAGACCGGCTCGACGGGCAGTCCTGACTCCGACTCACGCGCCATGGTGGGTGCCTCTCGCGTCGCTGGGGTGTCGGGCGCCGGCACGGCCCGCCGGTCGCCGTGACTCCTGTGTTCCACCATGCCGCCTGGTTCGCCACCGGTCACGCGCGGGGAACATGTCGAGTGACATCCGGACGGCCCGGGGTGGCCACGATGAGACGACGGGGGCCTGGATGCGTACCAGGGGCATGGGGCGCGGGACACGGAGCGGGCGCGGCGCGCGGGCCGGCGGCCTGCGCGCACCGACGGCCGTGCTGGCCTGCGGCGCGACGCTCGCGGTGCTCGCCGGCTGCACGGTCGAGGGACCGGACGGGGAACGGCACTCACCGGTGCGCATAGAGCTCCCCGGCGGCACCCCGTCGCCGAAGTCCGCGCCGCCCGACGGCAAGCCGGGCGCCCCGGCGGGCCCGGCCGCGCCCGCCGTCCTGTGGGGGCCCGGCGACGAGGGCCGTGACGTGCGGGAGCTCCAGGCGCGGCTGCGTCAGGTCGCCTGGCTCTTCGACGGGCCGACCGGCGTCTACGACGACCTCACCGAGCGGGCGGTCCGGGGCTTCCAGGGAAAACGGGGGCTGCCGAAGACCGGCCGGACGGACCGGGTCACCTGGGAGCGGCTGCTGAGGATGACGCGGGAACCCGGCATCTGGGACCTGTATCTGATGGGCGGGCAGCCGGCCGACCCGCCGGACGCGCGGTGCCTGACCGGGCGGGTGCTGTGCATCAGCAAGAAGAGCCGGACACTGCGCTGGATGGTGGACGGTCGTACGGAGCTGACGGTGCCGGTGCGGTTCGGCTCGGAGTACACCCCGACCCGGGAAGGCGTGTTCCGCGTCTACTGGAAGTCACGCCACCACGTGTCGACGCTGTACGACTCCCCCATGCCGTACGCGATGTTCTTCAGCGGCGGCCAGGCGGTGCACTACTCGGCGGACTTCGCGGCCCGGGGTTACGCGGGCGCCTCGCACGGATGTGTGAACGTGGCGGACGAGCCGGCGATCCGGGAGATGTTCGCGCGGGTGCGGACCGGTGACAAGGTCGTCGTCCACCGGTGAGGCGAGGAGTGTGGGGCGCGGGCGGGACCGGGGGAACGTGTCCCGCCCCCCCCCATGACCAGGCCCCGGGTAGGGGGGGAACCCCGCACTGGGGGAGGGGCCAATACCACGCGGCGACACCAGTAAAACACCGGGGGC